>JBEKZK010000005.1:0-25052 GCA_049509935.1 Xanthobacteraceae bacterium
CCTTCGGAGTAGCGCCGTCCCGGCATCATGCGACCCGTGAACTCGTCGATGATGACGACCTCGCCGTTGCGCACGATGTAGTCCTTGTCGCGGTGGAACAGCTGGTGCGCACGCAACGCCTGATTGACGTGGTGCACGACCGAGACGTTCTCGACGTCGTACAGCGACCCCGCCTTGAGCTGGCCGGCGGCGCGCAGCATCTCCTCGATCCGGGTCATGCCGACCTCGGTCAGCGTGACGGTTCTCTGCTTCTCGTCGACCTCGTAATCCGCCTTGTCCAGCTTGGGGATGAAGGTATCGATGGTGTTGTAGAAGTCGGAGCGGTCGTCGAGCGGGCCTGAGATGATCAGCGGCGTGCGCGCCTCGTCGATCAGGATCGAATCCACCTCGTCGACGATGGCATAGTCATGGCCGCGCTGGACCATGTCCTCGATCCGCATCTTCATGTTGTCGCGCAGGTAGTCGAAGCCGAGCTCGTTGTTGGTGCCGTAGGTGACGTCGCGGGCGTATTGGCGGCGTCGCTCGTCGTCGTCGAGTCCATGCACGATCACCCCGACGGTGAGCCCGAGAAAGGTGTAGATCTGCCCCATCCACTCGGCGTCGCGGCGGGCGAGGTAATCATTCACCGTGACCACGTGGACGCCGCGACCGGCGAGCGCATTGAGGTAGACCGCCAGGGTGGCGACCAGCGTCTTGCCTTCGCCGGTCTTCATCTCGGCGATCCGGCCCTGGTGGAGCACCATGCCGCCGATCAGCTGGACGTCGAAATGGCGCTGGCCGAGCGTGCGCTTCGCCGCCTCGCGCACCGTCGCGAAGGCCGGGACCAGGAGGTCGTCGAGGGTCTTGCCGTCGGCCAGCTGGTGCCGGAACTCCTCGGTGCGGGCGCGCAGCTGATCGTCGCTGAGCTTCTCGATCTCGCCTTCCAGGGCATTGATCGCCGCCACCCGCGGCCGATAGCTCTTGATGAGCCGTTCGTTCGCGGAGCCGAACAGTTTTCGGGCAAATCCTGCGATCATGCCGGAATCCTCTCAACCTCCTGGGTCCGGGTGATGCGCGGACGGAATGCGGGGCTGGCTCGATGACGCGCAACGCCGGAACACGCAACGCCGGACACCCCGCGGGACGGACCGGCGGGGTGGCCGAGAGATAGGAAGGGGTCGCAGCCTTGTCAATTGGAACCGTCGGGGGCTGGCCGGGGACTGCGGCATATGCTCAGTTGTGATCCCGCGGCCATTGCCAAGGGTCGACGATTGCGCGAGTGTCCGCCCGCTCCCGACCCGTCTCGCTCCCTTCGCCAGAACAATCCCCGCAGAGGATCGCGCCATGCTATCGACGACATCAACCGTTCACACTACGCCGGCTGTCCCGACGTCGTGTCGGCAGATCGCCGGCGTCGTACTGGGGATTGCGCTCGCGCTGCAACTGACCCCGGCCGCCGCCCAGACCCCGGCGCCGGCACCAGCCGCCGATGCGGTCGTCGCCCGGGTCAACGGGCAGGATATCAAGTCGAGCGACCTCGCGATCGTCGAGGAGGACATCGGCCAGAACCTGCCGCAGCAGATGGCCGGCGCCGGCAAGCGCGACTATCTCATCACGTTCATGGCCGACATGCTCCTGGTCGCCAAGGCGGCGGAGGCCAAGAAGGTCCCCGACAGCGAGGAATTCAAGCGGCGGCTCGCCTATTTCCGCAACAAGCTTCTGATGGAGCTGACGCTGCAGGCGGAGGCCAAGGCCTCGATCACCGATGCGGCGATGCACAAGCTCTACGACGAAGCCACGAAGCAGATGACGCCGGAGAAGGAAGTCCACGCCCGCCACATCCTGGTGGAGACCGAGGACGAGGCCAAGGCGATCATCGCCGAGCTCAAGAAGGGCGCCGACTTCGCCGAGCTCGCCAAGCAGAAGTCCAAGGATTCGAGCGCCAATGGCGGCGATCTCGGCTATTTCACCAAGGACCAGATGGTGCCGGAATTCTCCGAGGTCGCCTTCAAGCTCGACAAGGGCCAACTGTCCGAGCCGGTGAAATCGCAGTTCGGCTGGCACGTCATCGAGGTCGAGGACAAGCGCGATCGCCAGGTTCCGGACTTCGACAAGGTCAAGGACCAGCTCGAGACCTATCTGTCGCGCAAGTCGCAATCGGAATTCGTCGGCAAGCTGCGCGCCGAAGCCAAGATCGAGCGGCTCGAGCCGAGCCCGGCGGCCCCGGCGGCCCCGCCGGCGGCCCCCGAACCGAAGAAATAGTCCCCCGCGATGGGGCACGCGGTCTCGCCGCTGGCGCCGGCGCACATCCCGGATCTGCCGGAGATCGCCGGCGTGCGGCTGGCGACGGCCGCGGCCGGCATTCGCTATGCGGGACGCACCGATGTCCTGCTCGCGGTCTTCGATCGCGGCACCACCGTCGCCGGCGTCTTCACCCGCTCGAAATGTGCCTCGGCGCCGGTCGAATGGTGCCGGGCGAAAATGGGTGCCGGCAAGGCACGCGGTCTGGTGGTCAATTCCGGCAATGCCAACGCGTTCACCGGCCGGAGCGGACGCCAGGCGACCAAGCTGACCGCCGAGCTCGCGGCCGCCACGATCGGCTGCCGGCCGAACGAGGTGCTGCTGGCCTCGACCGGAGTGATCGGCGAGCCCCTCGACGCGGAAAAGTTCAGGGGCGTCATCGCCGGCCTCGGGGCCGGCGCGACATCCACGGCCTGGCTCGATGCCGCCCGCGCCATCATGACGACCGACACGTTTCCCAAGGTGGCGACCGCCGCCGCCCGGCTTGGCGATACGACCGTGACGATCAACGGCATCGCCAAGGGGGCCGGCATGATCGCTCCCGACATGGCGACCATGCTGGCATTCGTGATGACCGACGCGCCGATCGCGGCGCCGGCGCTCCAGGCGATGCTGGCACGAGGCGTCACCGATACGTTCAACGCCATCACGGTCGACGGTGACACCTCGACCTCCGACACCTTGCTGGCATTCGCCACCGGAACGGCCGCCGCTCGCGGGGCGCCGATGATCGTAAAGGCAAATGATCGCCGACTCGGTGCCGTCCGCGAGGCTCTCCAGAGCGTGCTGGCAAGCCTTGCCGAGCAGGTCGCCCGCGACGGCGAGGGCGCCCGCAAGCTGATCGAGGTCGTCGTCGAGGGCGCGGTATCGAAACGCTCGGCGCGGCGCATCGCCATGTCGGTCGCCAACTCGCCGCTGGTGAAGACCGCGGTCGGCGGCGGTGACGCCAACTGGGGTCGCGTCGTGATGGCGGTCGGCAAGGCCGGCGAGCCTGCCGACCGCGATCGGCTGTCGATCTGGTTCGGCAAGACCCGGGTCGCCCACAAAGGGGCCCGCGACCCCGACTACGAGGAGGCCGCCGTCTCGGCCTACATGAAGAACTCGGAGATCACCCTGCGGGTGTCGCTCGGGCTCGGCCGGTCGACCGATCGGGTGCTGACCTGCGACCTGACGAAGGACTATGTCGCCATCAACGGTGACTACAGGTCGTAAGCTGCGAATTTTGCCTTTGGAATTGACGCAGCGTTAATCCCAGGCTGACAGGGTGGCGGGCAAGGGTCGTGAGCGTCAAACTCGTTGTTGTCGTGGCCTGCGCTCTCGTCGATGTCGATGGTCGTGTGCTGATCGCTCAGCGCCCGGCCGGCAAGGCGATGGCGGGTCTGTGGGAATTCCCCGGCGGCAAGATCGAGGTCGGCGAACGGCCTGAGGACACGTTGATCCGGGAGCTCAAGGAGGAATTGGACATCGTCGTTAAGGAGCCGTGCCTCGCGCCGCTGACCTTTGCGAGTCACGGTTATGAGGAATTTCACCTGTTGATGCCGCTCTACGTCTGTCGCCGCTGGGACGGGGTCGTCACGGCGGCGGAAGGCCAGCGGCTCGCCTGGGTGAGACCGAACCGGCTGCGCGAATATCCGATGCCCGCGGCCGACGAGCCGCTGATCGCGCACCTGACGACGTTGCTCTGATGACCGCCGATGCCGCGGGAAGGAGGAGACATGATGTCTGATGCCGGAGCCCGACACCTGGTGGCCCGATTCCTCGCCGACACGGGTGGGGCCACGGCGATCGAGTACAGCGTGATCGCGGCCGGCGTGGGAGGCGCGGTCGCCGCCACCGTCTGGGGGCTGGGCAGCCAAATCCAGACGACGCTCTACAACAAGATCGCGCAGCTGTTCTGAACGCATGTCCCGGCGAAGCTTGCCCCCGGCCTGGTTCCGGGGGTGGACCCGGTTCGCCGATCAAGGACATGCGCTTCCAAGCACTGGCCGTCATTGTCCGGCCCTGTCGCCCGCCGGCATTTCCCGGGCGCCGAGCGCGGTGGCGAGCCGCGTCGCTGCGGAGCCGGGACGCAGCGGCTGCTGCTGGCTCGGATCGGGCGACCAGCCCGACAGCCAGGCGACGTCGAAGGTGGCGCGCAGCCGCCCGTCCGGATCGGCGAAACGTTCCGCATAGAGCTCGGCCATCCGCATGAGCGTGGCGCGGCGCAACGGGCTGCGCCGACGCTCGGCGAGCGGGTTGGTCGCCGCCATGCGGCGCAGCTCGTGCATCAGGGCAAGAACGCTGTCGTAGCGCACCGTGAGGCGGTCGACATCGGTGACCGGGAGAGCAAAACCGGCACGTTGCAGCAGCGCGCCGAGCTCGCGGACATCGGCAAATGGCGCGACCCGCGGCGAGACGCCGCCCTCGACCTCGGCCTCGGCGGCCGCAAAGGCCTGACGCAGCTCGGTCAGCGTATCGCCACCGAGCAGGGCGGCCAGGAAAAGGCCGTCGGGCCGCAGCGACCGCCGGATCTGGATGAGCGCGCCGGGCAGGTCGTTGACCGTCTGCAGCGCCAGCGCCGAGACGACGAGATCGAGCGAACCCTCGCGAAACGGCAGCGCTTCCTCGTCGGCGACAATCTGCAAGCCAGGTGCGCTGCGGTCGATGATCGGGTGAGCCGCGATGACCGGGCCGACCGCGTCGAGCGGCGCGAGCGCACGCCGCAGGGCGGCGGTCGGCGTGCCAAGATCGACCACGACATCGAAGCGTCGCAATACGGTCGACAGCCGGTCGGAAAAATCCTGCGCCACCCGATCGAGCAGGAACGTGACCGGCCCGGCGGCCGCCGCGCGCCGTCGCCGCCGAACCAGCAGGCCGCGATCGAAGACGGTTGGGCTGAGCGACATCGGGCGTCGGTCCACGGGGAGCCTCGCAAGCTTATGAGCCGCCGCGCCGATGCGGTCAAAGCGAGGCGCCGGAACGAATGGTTCACTATGATCGGGAAGCGCTGTAGCGTTGGCGATGCTCTCGACGGCGCCTCCCATGGAGTCCCCGAAGCGCCGGTCTGGCGTTCTCGATGCGTTCCGCGCAGCCGGGAAATTTGTGCTCGACGCCGCGCTGCCGCCGTTGTGCCCGGCATGCCGCGACCCGGTCGCCGTGCCCGGAGGCCTGTGCCCGGCCTGCTGGGCGAAGCTGTCGTTCATTGCTCCGCCCTACTGCGAGCGCCTGGGCATCCCGTTTGCCTACGATCCGGGCCGCGGAATCCTGTCGACGGAGGCGATCGCGGATCCGCCCGCCTACCGGCGGGCGCGGGCAGCGGTGCGCTACGACGAGGTTGCCCGCCGCCTCGTCCACGCGCTCAAGTTCGGGGACAGGCTCGATCTCGCCCCGACCCTCGGCCGCTGGATGGCGCTGGCCGGGGAGACCCTGCTTGCCGAGGCCGACGGGCTGGTCGCGGTGCCGCTGCATTGGCGTCGGCTCTGGGCCCGACGCTTCAACCAGTCGGCGGCGCTCGCCAATGTCATATCGCGGGCATCGGGCGTTCCGGTGGCTCACGCGGCGCTGGCACGGGTGAAGCCGACCGTGCAGCAGGTGGGCCTTACCCGCGCCGAGCGGGCGGTCAATGTCCAGGGCGCCTTCCGCGTGCCCGAGGGGTCGCGGGCCGCGGTGGACGGCCGCAGGCTCGTTCTGGTCGACGATGTGCTCACCACCGGCGCCACCATCGACGCATGCGCCCGGGTCCTGCTGCGCGCGGGCGCCGCCCAGGTCGACGTGCTGGTGTTTGCCCGGGTTGTGGACCCTGGCCGCGCCCCCGTATAGTGACGGATGACGGAGCGCGAACCCCTATGAGTGCAGTCGTGATCTACACCCGGGACTATTGCGGCTACTGCGAAGCCGCCATCGACCTGCTGCGCCGCAAGGGCGTCGCCTTTACGCAGATCGACGTGACCGGCAACAGCGAGCGCCGGGCCGAGATGAGCCGCCGCGCCGGCGGACGCAGCACCTTGCCGCAGATTTTCATCGGCGCCGCCCACATCGGCGGCTGCGATGACCTCTACGCGCTCGAGGACACCGGCGGGCTCGATGCATTGCTGGCAACGTCGCCCGGCCAATCGGCGACCGGGGCGCGATCCGACGGCGCCGCAACGGCCGGCGCCGCCGGACCCGGGCTGCCGCTGAGGCTCGAGGAGAATCCCCGATGAGCGCCGCGCCCGCCGTTCCGCCCAAGTTCCGCGTCGGGCTGGTGCAGATGCGATCCGCCCGCTCGCCCCAGGCCAACATCGATGCCGCCGCAAAGCTGATCACCGAGGCGCGAAGCGGCGGCGCCGACTACGTGCTGACGCCGGAGATGACCAATATCATCGAGAGCGATCGCGAGCGCATGTTCGCGGCGATCGTCGCCGAGGAGCAGGATCCGAGCCTTGCGACGTTCCGCGAGCTCGCGCGCCGTCTCGACATGCTCGTCCACGTCGGCTCGCTCGCCATCAAGGTGTCGCCCGACAAGGCGGCGAACCGCTCGTTCCTGATCGACCGCAAGGGCGAGATCGCGGCGCGCTACGACAAGATCCACATGTTCGACGTGGACCTGGCGAACGGCGAGCGCTACCGCGAATCGGGCAATTTTCGTCCCGGCGAGCTCGCGGTGGTGGCCGAGCTGCCGTGGGGCCGGATCGGCCTCACCGTGTGCTACGATCTGCGCTTCCCGGCGCTCTACCGCGCCCTGGCCGAGGCGGGGGCCTCGTTCCTCACCGTTCCCTCGGCGTTCACCCGGCCGACCGGCGAGGCGCACTGGCAGGTGCTGATGCGGGCGCGGGCGATCGAGACCGGCTGCTACGTGTTCGCGGCGGCGCAGGGCGGCCTTCACGAAAGCGGCCGCGAGACCTTCGGCCACTCGCTCGTCGTCGACCCTTGGGGCCGCGTGCTCGCCGAGGCGGACACCGAGCCCGGCGTCCTCTTCGCCGATATCGATCCGGGCGAGGTCGCGCGCGCACGCTCGCGCATTCCATCGCTCGAGCACGGCCGTCGCTTCGAGATTCTCGAGCCCATGGCGGAGCCCGCGCATCTCCATGCGGTGCTCGGAGAGCCGGCGTGATCCGCTACGCGCTGCATTGCGACAGCGGTCACGCCTTCGAGAGCTGGTTCCAGAGCTCGGACACGTACGACCGGCAGGTGTCGCGCGGGCTCGTGGAGTGCCCGGTGTGCGGCTCCGGGAAGGTCGAGAAGGCCATCATGGCGCCGCGGCTCGGTCGCGCCGACCGGCGCGGAACCGCCGATGAGGCGCCCGTGGTGGTGCCGGCGGCACCCGCCGAGGGCGCGCCGGTTGCCATGATGTCGCCGGCCGAGCGCGAGCTCGGCAGGAAGCTGAAAGAGCTCCGCGACCATATCACCCGCAACGCCGATTACGTCGGGAAGAGGTTTCCCGAGGAGGCCCGGCGCATGCACTACGGCGAGACCGAGCATCGCTCGATCTACGGCGAGGCCTCAGCCGAGGACGCGGACGCGCTGGTGGAGGAAGGGATCGAGTTCCATCACCTGCCGCGGCTGCCGGACGAGTGGAATTGACCGAATTCTCGTGTAAAATACGTTCGGAGCTGACCGGGCGGGCGAGGGCCGGCTGCGGCCGGCGTTCGATCCGCGTGCCCACGAGAGGCCTGCCATGTTGAAATTCTACTACAATACGGCGCCCAATCCCATGAAGGTCGCGCTGTTCCTCGAGGAATCCGGCCTGCCGTACGAGCCGGTTCCCATCGATAACCGCAAGGGCGACCAGCACAAGCCGGACTATCTGGCGATCAATCCCAACGGCAAGGTTCCGGCGATCGTGGACGGTGAGGTCACGGTCTTCGACAGCAACGCGATCCTGCTCTACCTCGCCGAGAAGACCGGCAAGTTCCTGCCGGAGAGTTCGGCGGCGGCACGCGGACAGCTGCTGTCCTGGCTGATGTTCGTCGCCACCGGCGTCGGCCCGTATTCGGGCCAGGCGGTTCATTTCAAGCACCATGCGGTCGAGAAGCTGCGCTACGCGATCAATCGCTACGCCTACGAGGCGGAACGGCATTTCGGGATTCTCGACGCGCGCCTCGGCAAGCACCGCTACATGCTGGGCGATGCCTACACGATCGTCGACATGGCGGTCTGGGGCTGGGCGCGGCTGGCGCCGTTCGTGCTGGGCGAGGACGAAGCGGCGAAATTGTCGAACCTGAAGCGGCTCGTCGACGAGATCAGCGCCCGCCCGGCCGCTGCGCGGGCCGTCGCCCTGAAGGACCGTCACGTCTTCAAGGCCGAGATGGACGACGAGGCCCGCCGCAACATGTTCCCGCAGAACGCGAGGCTCGCCGGCTGATCGCAGGCCGCGCCGCGCTCCACTCCCCGGCGGCGCGCTGCCCTCAACGACCCGACAGCAGCAGCGCGACGCCGGCCACGATGAGCAGAATCCCGATCACCTCCCGTCGGGTGGTCGGCTGCCTGAACACCAGGTGCGAGACCGCCTGGGCAAACAGGACCTCGATCAAGGCGAGCGTGCGCACGCTCGCGGCGGTGGCGATCGAAAAGGCGAGGAACCAGAACTCCGACGACGTCGCCCCGATCGCTCCGGCGAGCAGGGAAGGCCTCCACGACCTCAGGATGGCTCCCAGGACGCCGGGGTCGCGCAGCGCCAGATAGAGCGTGAGCGCGATCGCCTGGGTGGTGAGCCCGACCGCGAGCGTGAAGGTCGCCGCCGTGACGAAGTGCGGTTCGGCGAGGCTCAGGATCGCGCCACGATAGCCGACCGCCGAGAACGCGAACATCGCGCCGGCGCCGAGGCCGATGAAGGTCGGCAGCAGGCCGCCCTCCGCCTTCCCGGCGGGCTTCCACGACATCACCATGACGCCGGTGGTGGCGACCAGGATCGCGATCAGCAGCCCCGCCGTGAGGACGTCACCGAGGAAGACGAGACCGAACACCGCGACCTGCACCGGCTCGGTCTTGATATAGGCGGTCGCCACCACGAAGGAGCGCTTGTTCATGGCGGCGAGCATCAGCGCGGTTGCGAGAATCTGGGCGAACGCGCCGCCGAGCACCCAGACCCAGAACAGCGTGCCGGGTCGCGGCAGCGCCACCCCGGTCACCAGCCGGACCACGACCAGGAAGACCAGCGCGAACGGGAACCCGAACAGAAACCGCACATGGGTGGCGCCCACCGTGCCGAGGCTCTGGGTCAGCTCGCGCTGCATCGCGTTGCGCGCGGTCTGCCCGGTGGCGGCGACGACGGTGAACACCACCCAGAGCCAGCTCGCGATCATCGCAAATGCTTCGTTGACCGGTTCGATCGGCGAAAAGCCGCCCGCCAGCGTCGCCCGCCGCGGTCCGCGGGTCAATCGAGGCGAGATCTGGCCGCACGAATGGCCCCGTTGAGGAAGATCAGCCGGACCGCTCGGCGACCAGCATGTAGTTCACGTCCATGTCGGGGCCGAGTCGCCAGGAATCGGTGAGCGGGTTGTAGAGAACGCCGGTCTCGCCCGACTGCACCAGCCCGCCGCGGCCCATCGCGGCCTCGAGCTCGTTGGGCGTGACGAACCGGTCCCACTGGTGGGTGCCGCGCGGCAGCCAGCGCAGAACATACTCGGCGCCGACGATCGCCAGCGCGAAGCTCTTGAGGGTGCGGTTGATCGTGGCGGCGATCATCATGCCGCCCGGCCGCACCATGTCGGCGCAGCAGCGCACGAACAATCGCAGGTCAGCGACATGCTCGACAACTTCCATCGCCAGCACCACGTCGAACTGCTCGTTGGCGGCGGCCAGCGCCTCCGCGGTGGTCGCCCGGTAGTCGACGGCGAGATTCGATTGCGCCGCGTGGACCCGCGCCGCCTCGATGGCGGTCGGCGACGGATCGGCGCCGAGCACCGAGCCGCCGATCCGGGCGAGCGGCTCGGACAGGATGCCGGCGCCGCAGCCGATGTCGAGGATGCGCAGGCCGGCCAGGCTGTCGAGCCTGCTCGGATCGCGGGAGAATTTTCGGCAGGCGGCGTCGCGAATGTATCCGAGGCGGACCGGGTTGAGCCGGTGCAGCGGCCGCATCTTGCCACGCGGGTCCCACCATTCGGCGGCAAGCGCCGAAAATCGCGCGATCTCGAGCGGATCGACGGTCGCGTCCTGCGATTGATCCATGCGCTGACCCCCGCCCCGAGCCCTGGTTGCGGCTCCCCGACGTCGTCGCGTATGTATATCCGCCTTTTCGCGTCGATGCGCGGCGCCGAGACGACGTGCCACGGTGCCCCTTGCGGGCGTTGGGACTCCTATGAGCCGCCTGGTGATGAAATTCGGCGGAACGTCGGTTGCCGACATCGACCGCATCCGCAACGTCGCGCGTCACGTCAAGCGCGAGGTCGACGCCGGCCACGAGGCCGCGGTCGTCGTCTCGGCGATGGCGGGCACGACCAACCGGCTGGTCGACTGGTGCCGCGACGCAGCGCCTCTGCACGACGCCCGCGAATACGACGCGGTGGTGGCGGCCGGCGAGCAGATCACCTCCGGCCTGCTCGCCATCGCGTTGCAGGACATGGGGGTCACGGCGCGGTCCTGGCAGGGCTGGCAGATCCCGATCCTCACCACCGACGCCCACGGTACGGCGCGCATCCTCGACATCGACGGCGACGAGCTGGTGCGCCGCTTCAAGGAGCGCGGCGAGGTCGCCGTCATCGCGGGATTCCAGGGCATCCATCGAGACACCGGCCGCATCACCACGCTCGGCCGCGGCGGCTCCGACACGTCGGCGGTCGCCGTCGCGGCCGCCATCCGCGCCGACCGCTGCGACATCTACACCGACGTGGACGGCGTCTACACGACGGACCCCCGGGTGGTTCCGCGTGCCCGGCGGATGAGCAAGATCGCCTTCGAGGAGATGCTCGAGCTGGCGTCGCTCGGTGCCAAGGTGCTGCAGGTGCGGTCGGTCGAGCTCGGCATGGTGCACGGCGTGCGCATCTTCGTGCGCTCGAGCTTCGACAAGCCCGAGGATATCGATCCGCACGGCACGCCTCCTGGGACGCTCATCTGCAACGAGGAGGAGATCGTGGAGCAACAGATCGTCACCGGCATCGCCTTCTCCAAGGACGAGGCGCAGATCTCGATCCGTCGGGTCGAGGACAAGCCCGGCGTCGCCGCGGCGATCTTCGGGCCGCTGGCCGAAGCCAACATCAACGTCGACATGATCGTCCAGAACGTGTCCGCCGACGGCGCGACGACCGATCTGACCTTTACGGTGCCGGCTGCCGACTACGAGCGCGCCGAGAAGGTGCTGGTCTCGTCGCAGGGCAATATCGGCTATGCGCGGATCGACGGAGCGACCGACGTCGCCAAGGTGTCGGTCATCGGGATCGGCATGCGCAGCCATGCGGGCGTCGCCGCCAAGGCATTCCGGGCGCTCGCCGAGCGTGGCATCAACATCCGCGCCATCACGACATCGGAGATCAAGTTCTCCATCCTGATCGACGCCGCCTATACCGAGCTTGCGGTGCGCACGCTGCATTCGCTATACGGCCTCGACCGGTAGCGGGCCTGTTGGGTCGGCGCGACCGGGGACGCAGGGCCCCGGCTTCGCGACGGTGTTTTTCGAATTTTTCCAGCTCGGGCCAGCAATATCCTTTGGCCGGGCCGTGAAAACGCGCGAAAAGTTGACAAGCTTATCCGCAAGCTGGCCGGACCGCGTGGCCCGACCGGGATCGTGCCGGCTGAAAAGGACCTGACGATGCGTGGTGCGCTCGGCGGTCCGCGCGTTCTGTTGCGCCGGCTCCGCGAGGTGACGGCGGAACCGGTCAGCGCGCAGGATCGACTCGACAAGATCGTCGTGCTGATCGCCGCCAACATGGTCGCGGAAGTGTGCTCCGTCTACGTGCTCCGCGTCGACGGAACGCTTGAGCTCTACGCCACCGAAGGCCTCAACCGCCAGGCCGTCCACATGACGGTGATGCGCCAGGACGAGGGGCTGGTCGGCCTCGTCGCCAGCGACGCCAAGTCGATCAACCTGTCGAATGCGCAGGCCCATCCGGCGTACTCGTACCGGCCGGAGACCGGCGAGGAGATCTACCACTCGTTCCTCGGCGTGCCGATCCTGCGTGCCGGCAACACGCTCGGGGTGCTCGTGGTGCAGAACCGGGCGCACCGCACCTACTCGGAGGAGGAAGAGGAGGCGCTGCAGACCACCGCCATGGTGCTTGCCGAGATGATCGCCTCGGGCGAGCTCTCGGCGCTCGCCAAGCCGGGCGCGGAACCCGCGGCGCGGCGGCCCTTGCACATTGCCGGAACCGCGATCAACGACGGGATCGCGCTCGGTCACGTGGTGCTGCACGAGCCGCGCGTGGTGGTGACGAACTTCATCGCCGACGACGTCCAGATGGAGGTCAAGCGCCTGGAGGTCGCGGTCGACGCGTTGCGTGCCGATATCGACGTCATGCTGGAACGCGGCGACGTCGCCGACAGCGGCGAGCACCGCGACGTCCTCGAAGCCTACCGGATGTTCGCCTACGACCGCGGCTGGCTGCACAAGCTGCGCGAGGCCGTGATGACCGGCTTGACCGCCGAGGCCGCCGTCGAGCGGGTGCAGTCGGACGCCCGCGCCCGCATGTTGCGGCAGACCGATCCGTACTTCCGCGAGCGGCTGCACGACCTCGACGACCTGGCCAATCGGCTGATGCGCCAGCTCAGCGGCAGGGACCATGCGCCCGCCAAGGAGCAATTGCCCGACAACGCCGTCATCGTCGCCCGCTCGATGGGACCGGCGGCGCTGCTCGACTATGACCGCTCCCGGCTGCGCGGCCTGGTGCTGGAGGAAGGCGGACTGACCGCCCACGTCTCGATCGTCGCCCGTGCGCTGGGCATCGCGGCGGTCAGTCAGATCGACAATGCCAGCGGCCTGGTCGACCCCGGCGACGCCATCATCGTCGACGGCTATTCGGGCGAGGTGCACGTCCGCCCGCCCGCCGACATCGAGAGCGCCTATGCCGAGAAGGTCCGCTTCCGTGCCCGCCGCCAGGCGCAGTACCAGGCGCTGCGCTCGCGGCCGAGCGTCACGCGCGACGGCCAGGGCGTGTCGCTGCTGATCAATGCTGGCCTCCTGGTCGACCTGCCGCACATCGACGAGTCGGGCGCCGCCGGCATCGGACTGTTCCGCACCGAGCTGCAGTTCATGGTGGCGGCCGCCTTTCCGCGCACCAGCGAGCAGCTCAACCTCTATCGCACGGTGCTCGATGTCGCGGCCGACCGGCCGGTGACCTTCCGCACTCTCGACATCGGCGGCGACAAGGTGCTGCCCTACATGCGGTCGGTCGAGGAGGAGAACCCCGCGCTCGGCTGGCGCGCGATCCGGCTCGGGCTCGACCGCCCGGGCCTGCTGCGCAGCCAGATGCGCGCCCTGCTGAAGGCGGCGGCCGGCCGCGAGCTCCGGGTGATGTTTCCGATGATCGCCGCCGTCGAGGAATTCGACCAGGCCAAGGCGATCGTCGAGCGCGAGCTCACCCATCTGCGCCGGCACGGCCACCCGCTGCCGGACCGCGTTCATGTCGGCGCCATGGTCGAGGTGCCGGCGCTGCTGTTTCAGCTCGACGAGCTGTTCGCCCGGGTCGACTTCCTGTCGGTCGGCTCCAACGACCTGTTCCAGTTCCTGTATGCGGCCGACCGCAACAACCGCAAGGTTGCCGACCGCTTCGATGCGATCTCGACGCCGGGGCTGCGGGCCCTCAAGGCGATCATCGACATGGGGCGCGCACGCGGCAAGCCGGTAACCCTGTGCGGCGAGCTCGCGGCCAAGCCGATCGGCGCCCTGACCCTGGTGGCGCTCGGCTATCGGGCGCTGTCGATCACGCCGTCGGCGGTCGGTCCGGTCAAGGCCATGATGCTCGATCTCGATGCCGGCAAGGCGGAGGCGCTGCTCGGTCCGCTGATCGCGGGCCCGAGCGGGTCGATCAGGATTCGCGACCGCCTGGAGGACTTTGCGGCGGCCGAAGGTCTGCAGCTCTGACGGCGGCCCGATGATCCCGCAAGCCAAGCTCGACGCCCTGGTCGCCCGCCACGCCATGGTGGAGAGCGAGCTCAACGCCCAGCCCGGCCGCGAGACCTTCGTCAAGCTGTCGCGCGAGCTCGCCGAGCTCAGACCGCTGGTCGACATCGTCAAGGCCTATCAGGCGGCGAACGCCGAGCTCGCGGACGTGGAGGCAATGATCGCCGATCCGGCGACCGAGCCGGAGATGCGCGCGCTCGCCGCGCAGGAGAGGCCGCAGATCGAGGCGCGTCGCACCGCTCTCGAGCACGACATCCGCATGGCGCTGATCCCCAAGGACGCGATGGACGACCGCAACGTCATTCTCGAGATCCGCGCCGGCACCGGCGGCGACGAGGCGGCACGCTTTGCCGGCGATCTGTTCCGCATGTACGAGCGCTATGCGGCACGTCAGGGCTGGACCGTCGAGATCGTGTCGGCGAGCGAGGGCACGGTCGGCGGGTTCAAGGAGGTCATCGCCGAGATCCGCGGCCGCGGCGCCTTCGCCAAGCTCAAGTTCGAGTCCGGCGTCCATCGCGTGCAACGTGTGCCGGCGACCGAGGCATCGGGACGAATCCACACGTCGACCGCCACGGTCGCGGTGCTGCCCGAGGTCGAGGACGTCGACGTCGCGATCGCCGATGCGGATCTCAAGATCGACACGATGCGCGCCGGCGGCGCCGGCGGCCAGCACGTCAACAAGACCGAGTCGGCGATCCGCATCACCCACATGCCGAGCGGCATCGTGGTGGCGGTGCAGGAGGAGCGCTCGCAGCACCGCAATCGGGCCAAGGCGATGGCGCTGTTGCGGGCGAAGCTCTACGACATGGAGCTGCAGAAGCGCGACCGCGAGCGCGCCGCCGAGCGCCGCGGCCAGGTCGGCTCCGGCGACCGGTCGGAACGCATTCGCACCTACAATTTCCCGCAGGGCCGGGTCAGCGATCACCGCATCAACCTGACGCTTCACAAGCTGCCGCAGGTCATCGAGGGCGCAGCGCTGGGCGAGATCATCGATGCACTGATCACCGAGCATCAGGCCGCTTTGCTGGCCGCCGAGGACTCCGGTCGGTGACCGCGCTCGCCGCAGCCGTGCCGATCACAGCGTTGCGCCGCGAGCTCGCGCGGGCGTTTCGCGAGGCCGGGCTCGAAACGCCCGATCTCGACGCGCGCGTGCTGATCGGCCACGCACTCGACCTCGACCACGCGGGCCTGGTGGCCGCCTCCGGGCGCGTGCTCGAGGCCGACGAGCATGCCCGCGCAACCGCGATGGCGGCGCGGCGGCTCGGCGGCGAGCCGGTCGCCCGCATCACCGGGATCAAGGAATTCTGGGGACTGCCGTTGGTGCTGACGCCGGCCGTGCTGGTGCCGCGACCCGACACCGAGACCGTCGTCGAGGCCGCGCTGGCGGCGATCGACGCCGACGGAGCGCGCGATCGTGCGCTGCGCATCGCCGACATCGGAACCGGATCGGGCGCGCTGCTGCTCGCACTGTTGAGCGAGCTTCCCGCCGCCTCCGGCATCGGCACCGACATCAGCATCCCGGCGCTCGATGTCGCCCGGCGCAACGCGGCACGCCTCGGCCTGACGCCGCGCGCCGCGTTCGTCGCCTGCGATGTCGCGACGGCGCTGGCGGGACCGTTCGACCTGATCGTTTCCAATCCACCCTACGTGCGCAGTCCCGATCTCCCGACGCTGCCGCCGGAGGTGCGCGATCACGATCCGTGGCTCGCGCTCGATGGCGGGCGTGACGGGCTTGCGGCCTATCGGGCGATCGCCCGCGAGGCGCCGCGACTGCTGGCGGCCGGCGGCCATCTGGTGGTCGAGCTCGGCGCCGGACAGGCCGTTCCGGTCGGCGCGCTGATGACCGCGGCGGGGCTCGTGCCCGCTTCGCGCGCCAGGATTGACCTTGCCGGAATTGCCCGTGCCCTCCACATCCGGGCATCCGACGTAGGCGTCACCCCGCATGGGTGGCCGAGCAAAAAAGCGCTTGGATTATCGCCCAATACGCTTTAGGTTCCGGCCACGGAATCGGCCCGAGACGACGGTTGGCACGCCCCAACGAGAGGCCCGGAGCAATGCTTCGTGAGGCGGGGGCGTGGACGAGGCGGACGACGCAAGTCTGAACTGAAGGTTTGCAGGTTCGCCGGCTCGGGATGCGGGATGATCAGCGGGTTTGATGTGCGCCGAGGTACGGCGCCCATGCTGAAAGGTTGGCACCGCCGCGGACCGTCCGCGGACGAGAGGTTGCTACGGCCATCGTGACACGGATTGTGGTGGATTGGCGCACTGCGCTGCTGCTCGGCTGATCATCCTTGGCGGTGAGGTCGATGCGGCGCATGGAAAGCCGTGCGCTGAAGCCGGGGGGTTCGGCATTTGGAAGCGGCGGGCTCGTCCGCCGCATATCGGGAGTGATCGAGCAAGCGAGCCATGAGAAACGGTCAGAACAAACGCATGCGGGGGCGTAACCGCAAGGGCCAGAATCCACTCACCCGGATCTACGAGTCGAACGGCCCCGACGTGAAAATCCGCGGGACGGCTTCTCACGTCGCCGAGAAATACGTGCAGCTCGCCCGTGACGCGCAGGCGTCAGGCGATCCGGTGGCTGCCGAAAACTATTTTCAGCATGCCGAGCACTACTTTCGGCTGATCGCAACCGCCCAGGAGCAGTTCCGCCAGACCCAGCCCTATTTCCGCGCCGACGGCGAGGGCCGCGACGATGCTTACGACGACGTGGACGACGACGCGATCGGGCAGCCGATGAACGGCCCCGGCGAGAGCGGATACGGTGGTCGCGAGCCGCATCAGCCATACCCGCCCCAGCAACGCGAGCAGCCCTATCCGCCGCGCGAGGCCCAGCCCTACCAGCCGCGCGAGCAATCCTTCGGTCCGCGCGAGCCGCAGCCCTATGGCGGGCGGCCGCAGCCGGTCGCGCCGCAGCCGCGGCCGGAGCAACCCGGCGACGTCGAGCGGCTGCCGGCCTTCATCACCGGCGGCGGACAGCAGCCGGCGGCGTCCTATCCGGGAAATGGCACAAACGGATTCGATGGCCAGCCGGATCGATTTCCGCTGCACCGTCGTCGCCGCCGCCGCCATGGTCCGCGCGGCGACATTCCGGGCGCGCCGCAAGGCTCGGGCGAGGCGTCCGAGGAGGGGTCCGCACCGCCATCGGCGCCAACCGGTCCATCGCAGGAGTAATCGCCCGCAGGAAGCGGCGTAGTCAGCGGGCTGGCGCTCGCGCGACGCCGCCGGGTGACGGCGCCATGGCCGGCTCCAGCGCCGGCACCAGCCGGTGCCGTTTGCGACGAACCGGCACCACCCGATAGACTTGCTTGGTCGCTTCGACGACATGGACGCCGGCGAACGGCGCCGAGATGGTCGCTCCGGCGCGCTCCCACGCGACCGCCGACCGGAGGAACCACCTGCGGCCGATCGGTGGAACGTAGAGAGCTTCGTTCCAGCTCGTCGGCGTGAACCAGGTCTCACGCAGCAGGTGCGTGATCTGCGCGCGCGAATACGGCCGGCCGTGACCAAACGGCGTCGTGTCGGTGCGCGCCCATACGCCGCGCCGGTTCGGCACCACGGCGAGCAGCCGGCCGCCGACCGCCAGAACCCGCCACACCTCGCGCAGCAGCGCGCCGGCTTCCTCCGACATTTCCAGGGCGTGAACAAGCAACACGCGGTCGACCGCGGCGTCGGGAAGCGGCAATTCGCTCTCGTTCACCAGAGCGGCCAGCGATGGGCGATCGGACGGCCATTTGACGACGCCCTGCGCCGCCGGCATGAAGGCGAGGCAGCGCTCGGCCTCATCGCGAAACAGGCCGAGATAGGGCGTGGTGTATCCGATCCCGAGCACACGCAATGTATGCGTGTCTGCCCAGCGCGAGCGGATTGCACGACCGACGAAGCGCCGCGCCACCTTGCCGAGTGCCTGGGCGTAGAAGTTGCGAAGATCGACGACGTCGAGAGACATGAATTGGCAACTGCTCCGGATTCGGCCAGCGTCCGGTGATTATGGAGAGCACGCAGCGGCCGGACAATCGGACCCGGAATTAACCCGTATAGCGGTGCAATATTCCGGGCGGACATGCTACCGTCCGTCCGGCCAATTCATGGGCAAGCTGACGATGCCGTTCGAAATCCGCCTGTTTCCCTGTCTCAAGGACAATTACGGCGTACTGCTGCACGATCCGGCGGACGGGTCGACGGCGGCGATCGATGCGCCCGATGCCGGCGCGGTCGATGCTGCGCTGTCGGAGGCGGGCTGGCGTTTGACCGATATCCTGGTCACCCACCATCACGCCGATCATACTGGCGGCATTGCCGAGCTGAAGAGGCGGCACGGCTGCCGCGTGGTGGCGCCCCGCAAGGAGGCGCAGAAGATTCCCGACGTCGATGTCACGGTGCGCGAAGGGGAGTTCGTGACCGTCGGCTCGTTGAACGGCCGGGTGCTGGAGACGCCGGGCCACACCCTGGGCCACATCGCCTACTGGTTCAAGCCGGAGAAGCTCGTCTTCGTCGGGGACACGCTGTTCTCCGTGGGGTGCGGCCGCGTGCTCGAGGGGACGGCCGACCAGATGTGGCAGTCGCTGTTGAAGCTGCGCAACCTGCCGATGGACACGCAGATCTATTGCGGCCATGAATATACCGCCGCCAACGTCCACTTCGCGCTGACCATCGAGCCGAAGAATGCGGCGCTGCGGGCGCGAGCCGAGGAAGTGGTGCGCCTGTGCAGCGCCAACACGCCGACCATTCCGACCACGATCGCCGGCGAGAAGTCCACCAACCCGTTCCTGCGTGCCGACCTCCATTCGGTTTCGTCCGCCGTCAACCTCGAGGGAGTGGTGCCGAGTCAGGTCTTCGCCCGCATCCGCTCGATGAAGGACAAGTTTTGAAGGCCTCCGAAAGCCTCGGGGCGTGGACGCGGGTCGGCTGTACGGTGGCGCCGGGCTTGTGCTTTAAGGGTTTCGAGCTGGCGGCCGACGTTCGGCCGCCAGGCTGACCCGCGCAGACCGCTTCCGGTCACACCATGTACTGGCCGCCGTTGGCCGAGAGCGTCGAGCCGGTGATGAAGCCGGAGTCGTCGGCCGCGAGGAACAGAACGCAGCGCGCGATCTCCTCGGGCTCGCCCAGGCGGCCGACCGGGATATGCGGCAGGATGCTCTTCTCCAGGACCTCCTTGGGAACCGCGCGCACCATCTCGGTTCCGATATAGCCGGGGCAGATCGCGTTCACGGTCACGCCCTTGCGGGCATTCTCCTGAGCCAGCGCCTTGGTGAAGCCGATCTCCCCGGCCTTGGCGGCCGAGTAGTTGGTCTGCCCCATCTGGCCCTTCTGGCCGTTGATCGAAGAGACATTGATGATGCGGCCGAAATTGCGCTCGCGCATGCCGTCGATCACCGGACGGCACATGTTGAACAGCGAATTGAGGTTGGTGTTGATCACCGCGCCCCACTGCTCGGGGGTCATGCGGTGAAACATGGTATCGCGAGTGATCCCGGCATTGTTGACCAGGATGTCGACCGGGCCGATGTCCTGCTCGACCTGCTTCAGCCCCGCCGCGCAGGACTCGTGGGACCCGACATCCCATTTATAGACCGGGATCCCGGTTTCTGCCTTGAATTTCTGCGCCGCCTCGTCGTTGCCGCCGTAGTTCGCGGCGACCCGGTAGCCCGCCGCCTTGAGCGCCTTGGCGATCGCCGCGCCGATGCCGCGCGTACCTCCAGTGACCACTGCAACCCGTGCCATGCGTCGTCCTCCCTGTCACGGATCGGCCTAACAGCGCCGATCTCTTCTTGCACCATGGTCAAACAAAAAGGCGGAGCGCGCAACCGCCGCGCTCCGCCCCCCGTGTGACCGGAAACCGATCAGTTGCGCTCCACGCACATCGCGATGCCCATGCCACCGCCGATGCACAAGGTCGCGAGCCCCTTCTTGGAATTGCGCTTCTGCATCTCGTGGAGCAGCGTGACCAGGACGCGGGCGCCGGACGCGCCGATCGGGTGACCGATCGCGATGGCGCCGCCGTTGACGTTGACCCGGGCGGGATCCCAGCCGAGGTCCTTGTTCACCGCGCAGGCCTGGGCGGCAAACGCCTCGTTGGCCTCGATGACGTCGAGGTCCTCGACCTTCCAGCCGGCCTTCTTGAGCGCTGCGCGTGAAGCCGGGATCGGTCCGGTTCCCATGATTGCCGGGTCGACGCCCGCGTGCGCCCAGGAGACGATGCGGGCAAGCGGCTTGCGACCTTCGCTTGCCGCCTGGCTCGCCTTCATCAGCACCACGGCGGCGGCGCCGTCGTTGATGCCCGAGGCGTTGGCCGCCGTCACCGTGCCGTCCTTCTCGAACGCCGGCTTCAGCTTCGCCATGGCATCCATGGTGGCGCCGTGGCGCGGATACTCGTCGGTATCGACCACGATATCGCCCTTGCGCGACTTGATGGTGACCGGGACGATCTCGTCCTTGAACCGTCCGCCCTTTTGCGCCGCCTCGGCCTTGTTCTGCGAGGCGACCGCAAAGGCATCCTGCTGCTGCCGGGTGATCTGCCACTGCTTGGCGACGTTCTCGGCGGTATTGCCCATGTGATAGCCGTTGAAGGCGTCCCACAGGCCGTCCTTGATCATGGTGTCGACGAATTCCACGCTGCCCATCTTGGTACCGTTGCGCAAATATGCGGCATGGGGGGCCTGGCTCATCGATTCCTGCCCGCCGGCGACCACGATGTCGGCATCGCCATTGAGGATCGCCTGGTAGCCGAGGGCGACGGCACGCAACCCCGATCCGCACAGCTGGTTGACGCCCCAGGCAGGGCTCTCGACCGGAATTCCCGCCGCGATGGAAGCCTGCCGCGCCGGGTTCTGTCCCTGGCCGGCGGTGAGGATCTGGCCGAGAATGACCTCGGAAATGCGAGCGCCCTCGACGCCGGCGCGATCCAGCGCCGCCCTGATGGCGATCTTTCCAAGCTCGTGGGCCGGCAGGCCGGCAAGCGCCCCGTTGAACGACCCGACGGGCGTTCGCGCGGCACTGACGATGACGACGTCGTCTTTCATTTGAAAGCTCCTTTGTGCGTCCAGCTGAGCGGCAAGCGAGACTTAGTCATGGCTGCGGACAAACGCCACCTGCCGCGAACGGCACCCCATCCGCGGCGTTCACATGTGTTCTTGCGGTCATTCTTGGCATGCGCATTGACACGGATCAATGATGGGCGACGGCCGGCGCCGCCAGACCTGCACAAAACGGTGGCCGACCGGGGCGGAAAATGCTTATCCTATCGGCTTCTAGTGAGGTACGAGGGGCGAACCGGCGCAGTCACATGGCAAAGTCCACAGAACCGATCACGATCAAGAAGTACGCAAACCGCCGGCTCTACAACACCGGAACCAGCACCTATGTGACGCTGGAGGACCTCGCCACCCTGGTCAAGGAGGGCGAGGATTTCGTCGTTTTCGACGCCAAGACCGGAGAGGACATCACCCGCTCGGTGCTGGCGCAGATCATCTTCGAGCAGGAGAACAAGGAAGGCCAGAACCTGCTGCCGATCGCGTTCCTGCGCCAGCTGATCCGCTTCTACGGCGACAGCATGCAGATGCTGGTTCCGCGCTATCTCGAGGTGTCGATCGAATCGCTCACCCGCGAGCAGGAAAAATTCCGCCAGCAGATGGCCCAGTACTTCGGGGTCGGCACGTTCGGCCCGCTGGAGGACCAGGTGCGGCGGAACATGGAGATGTTCGAACGCGCCTTTGCGATGTTCGCGCCGTTCGCCCGTCGCGAGGATCAGGCCGCCGAGGCGGAGAAGCAGGCGATGCCCGGCGGCGATATCGAAGGCCTGAAGCGCCAGCTCGACGAGGTGCAGCAGCGGCTCGATCGCCTGACCGGCGCCGGAAAGGTGGCGGCGGACAAGTCGAGCAGCGGCAGCTAACGCACAAGCCACGGCCCCGGCATGCCGCTTGCGAGGGAGCCGGGACGCGGGGCAGCGTGTCCCGGTTTGAGACAGGGTATTCGCGATGCGGCCGGTGGAAGCGGTTGGCGGATCGGCGGCGCCGTCTCTCGGCGGGCGCGGAACAGGTCGCCCGGTCGGGCCCGCGGCCGGCGCCACGACCGCCACCGCGCTGGTCGCGGCTGCGCCGGCGCGGCCGCCCGAGGATGGCTTTACCCCGTCACGACGTCCGCTCAGCGCCTTCGTGGCCCAGCTCATTGCGACCCGCCGCGGGGAGCCACAGACCCGTGCACTCCGTCGAGCCGACACGTCGCATGCGATCGACCGTTACGCGGCCGCGGACACCGCCCCCTCGACGCCCCCTCCGATGCTCCTGCGCTCGTTGTAGAGGCGGCTGAAGACATAGACTTGCCCCGGTCGTCACCCGCCGACGCCCGGTCGCGGTTTCGCCGCAGACGTCAGTCGTCCGCGCGCGACGGAGCTGTCGACACGACGCCGTCGTGCGTCGCCGGTTGCGGCGGCGACGAGCCGGATTGTGCCATGGGCGGCGCCGGCTCGAAGGGCGCGCGCACTGGATGGTAGGACTCGAGGGGCTGGCTCGGCGGATGACTTGGGGCGGGTTGCGGCGGCGCTGGAGACGGCCCGATGGGCTCGAGCGAACGGAGCCGTCGACCGACCCGGATCGAGACGACGATGCCACCCACCGCGTCGACCAGCGAGACCCCGCAGAGAACCGCGAACGTCGAGGTCGCGGCCTTCCCGACCATGACGAACTCGGCGACCATTCCGAGAAAGACCAGGACCGACAGCAGGTGGTCGATCACGGACTTGCCACCAGGGCGTACCGTTTTGGCGATCTCGAACAGCAGCAGCACCAGAGCGAGACCGATCAAGGCATCGGCGAAGGTGACGGTCCAGTCCCTCCCGGAGACGAGACGCACGGTGGCGAGCGGCGAAGCCCAGCCGCCGTCCGGCGGGGTCAGGAACGCGATCATATTGTAGATCGCGACCGGAATGATCAGCAGCGGAAATGCGACGAGCACCGAAGCCGGCCCCCTGATTACCGATCCGCCGAAGGCGCCGGCCGGTCAGACCTCGGATATCGGCTTGAGCACCTGCCGGCCGCGGTACATGCCGGTCTTCAGGTCGATGTGATGCGGGCGACGCAGCTCACCGGAATCCTTGTCCTCGACATAGGTCGGCTTCTTCAGCGCGTCGGCGGAGCGGCGCATGCCGCGTCTCGACGGCGACACCTTCCTTTTCGGCACAGCCATGACGTCGTTCTCCAAAATCCGGGCAGGTGAGCGCCCGGTGGTTCGCATCCCTTGGAAGGCCGGCGTTATAGAGGATGCCGGATGCGAACGCCAGTTTCGTCTTCGGACCCGGTCTGTTCCTGCCGGTACCCGTGGCCGGCGCGGGTCAGCGCACGCGCACGCAGGCGTCGAGGGCGGCCGCACGTGCCCGGGTCTCGTAGAGCTGGCCGAGCCGCCGCATGCCGGGACCGGGGCGCCTGGCGTTGCGGCGCGACGGGTTCGGCAGCATGGCCGCCAACAGGGCGGCCTCGGCGGCGGTGACGTCGCGCGCCGACTTGGCAAACGCCCGGCGGGCCCCGGCCTCGGCGCCGAACTCCCCGTTCGGTCCCCAGGCGGCGATGTTGAGATAGATCTCCAGAATCCGCCGCTTGGGCATGACCAGATCGATCCACAGCGCGAGCGGAAGCTCGAGCGCCTTGCGCACGAAGCTGCGCCCCTGCCACAGGAACAGGTTCTTGGCGACCTGCTGCGTGATGGTCGAGCCGCCGCGCAGCGCGCCGCCGTTGCGGGCATCGGCGATCGCCTCGCGGATCTCACCGAGATCGATCCCATGATGGCTGCAGAAGTGACCATCCTCGGCCGCCAGGACCGCGCGCGGCAACGACGGCGCAACCGCCTCGATCGGAACCCAGATCCGCTCGACCCGCGCGGCGGTCACCCAGCGCCACAGCATCGGCGTGGAGACCGGCCGGACGAACAGATAGATCGGCGTGATCAGATAGGGCAGGAGCAGCAGAAAGAGAGCCAGGACCAGGATGACCATCAGCGCACGCGGACCGAAACGGGTGATCGCCGAGGTGCGGTTCATGCCGGTGGGGTCGACCTGTCTGCGGGGCCTGGCGCGGAGGCGCGGTGCCGACGCCCGGCGACGGGCGCGGCGGCAGCCTTGCGGGGACTTCGCGGCGGCGCTAGAGCGCTTTCCGATAAGGTGACCATGAAGTCTCACGGGCCGTGGGCGGAAAGGGCTCTAGTTTCGATGTTTGTCGCATTTCCTTTCGGAAAACCGGTGACCACTTTTCCGGGAAATGCTCCGAGTCGGTCGACGTCGCGTCGACCGTCGGGTCGGGGATCGAAGGGTTCGGCATCCGATCATGGTTGACCCACAGTCGCGGCCGGCGCGTCGGCTTCCGGTCCTGGTACGCGTCATCCGGGCGCGTCCCCGCCTGTTCCTGTCGGGACTGCTCGGCGCCCTGGTGATCGCCGTGCTGCACGGCGAGCCGAAGCTGTCGACGCGCCTGCTGGTCGGCTGGGATGTCGGCATCGCCCTCTATCTCACCCTCGCCTATGCGATGTTCGCCCGGTCCGACGTCGCCCGCATCCGGCGACGGGCGGCCCTGCAGGACGAAGGGCAGTTCGCCATTCTCATTCTGACGGTGACGGCGGCGCTGGCGAGCCTGGGGGCGATCATCGCCGAGCTCGGGGCGGCCGCCGGAACCACCCGGCATCCGAGCCAGCTGATCCTCGCCACGCTGACCATCGTGCTGTCCTGGGGATTCGTCCACAGCATGTTCGCCCTGCATTACGCCCATGAATACTACAC
>JBEKZK010000050.1:0-12996 GCA_049509935.1 Xanthobacteraceae bacterium
AGCGCGCGGGCGCTGGGGGATGAGCCGAAGCCGGGCGAGACCGTGAGCCAGTACCTGACGCCGGACATCCTCGAGATGATATTTCCCGGCGCCGACAAGCTTGGCGAGGTCGGCGGCACTCCGCCCGCGGCCGCGGTCTTCAGGCAGGGCCGGCAGCTCGGCTATCTGTTCTCGACCTGGGACGTGACCCAGAGCAAAGGCTTCTCCAACCGTCCCATCGTGCTCCTGGTCGGCGTCGACCTCGGCGGCCACGTGGCAGGCGCGCGGCTCGTCCATCATACCGAGCCGATCGCCATCCTCGGCATCAAGGACGAGCGGTTTCACCGCTTCGTCGACGGCTACCGCGGGCACGACCTCAACGCCGGGGTCGACATCGTCAGCGAGCTCTCCTCCTCGGTGCTGGGCCCCGGAAGCTTCTCGCAGCGTTCGGCCCCCGGGGCGCGGCTTGCCGTCAAGGTCGACGCGGTGTCGCGTGCGACCACGAGCTCGGTGCTGATGAGCGACGCCATCGTGCGCGGCGCCCGGATCGTCGCCCGCAGCCGCGGCGTGCTGGCGGCCGTCAAGGCAGGAGCGGCCCACCTCGACGTCGACCGCTTCGCGCCCGCCGACTGGCCGGCCCTCGAGGTCTCGGGCGCCATCGGGCACCGCCATCTGAGCTACGGCGATATCCGCGCCAACCTTGTCGCGGCCGGCGATCCAGCGGCGGCGCCGGGCGACGCCTTCCTCGACCTCTACGTCGCGCTGGTGTCGCCGGCGGGGATCGGCATCAACATTCTCGGCGAGACTTGGTACGCGCAATACACCGCCGGGCGCGGCATCGACGATCAGCTCATCCTGATCGCGGCGAACGGTCCTTATTCGATTCTCGGCAAGGATTGGGAGCACGCGGACGTCATCGGCCCGATCGAGCTCGTTCAGGGCGACAAGACCATCCGCATATCGCCGAAGCAGATCAAGACGCTGCCGTTCGTGCACGCCAGGAAGGCGCCCGAGCTCACCGAACGGGCCCTCGTGTTCCTGGCCGGCAACGGCGATCTCGATCCGACGCAACCCTGGGAGCTGCACCTGCTGGTGAGCGGCGAGCCCGCCGGTGGACGGCCGCGCTTCGCCGGGTTCGATCTCACCTACAAGATTCCGGACAGCTACGTGGTGCGGACCGTCGCGGCTGAGCACAACCTCGATGCCGACGGCGAGGCCGCTCTGCCGGAGCGCGGGCGCAAGATCGCCGGACCGGAGCGGGCGCTCGCCTGGCAGGCGATCTGGGTGGCGCACACGACCCGCATCGCCGTCCTCGGAACCGGACTCGCGGCGTTGACCGTCATCCTGTTTCTGCAGGACGTCATCAGCCGCCGGCGCCGGCTGCACCGGTTGATCCGCATCGGCTTTCTCTCCTGGACCCTGGTCTGGCTCGGCTGGTACGCGGGCGCCCAACTCACCGTCGTCAACCTCATCACCTACATCCACACCGTGGTCACCGACTTTCGCTGGGACTATCTGCTGGCCGATCCTCTCGTCGCCATCCTGTCCGCATTCACCCTCGCCGGGCTGTTCCTGTGGGGACGCGCCGTGTTCTGCGGCTGGCTCTGCCCGTTCGGCGCGCTCCAGGAGCTGGTGAACCAGGCGGCGCGACAGCTCCGCGTGCCGCAGCTCGCGATCCCGACGGCGCTGCACGAGCGCCTCGTCGCGGTCAAATACCTGGTCTTCCTCGGCCTGGTCGCGGTGTCGTTCTGGTCATGGGAGCTCGCCATGACGGGAGCCGAGATCGAGCCGTTCAAGGCGGCCATCATCCTGCGCTTCGTGACCGAATGGCCGATGGTGGCGTATGCGCTGGCGCTCATCGTCGCCGGCCTGTTCGTCGAGCGCTTCTACTGCCGCTTCGCCTGCCCGCTCGGTGGCGGGCTCGCCATTCTCGGCCGCGTCCGCATGCTCGACTGGTTGAAACGTCATCCCGAGTGCGGCACCCGCTGCCGGCTCTGCGAGACGGTCTGTCCGGTGGGCGCCATCAGGCGCAGCGGCGAGATCGACATGAACGAGTGCTTCTACTGCCTCGACTGCCAGGTCACCTACTACGACGACCATGTCTGCCCGCCGATGGTCTGGCGCCGCAGGCACCGGGGGCCCGCTGCTGCCGGTGTGCCGGCGGCGGCCGCGAACGGCGACGCCGTCGGGGTGCCGCCATGAGGCATTCGAACGTGGCGGACGACGCAGCACTGCGGGCGAGGCGCACGCCGGCTGCGCTCTCGCGCCGTCGCGCGATGACCATCCTGGGAGCAGCCGCCGGCCTGCCGCTGCTGTGCGCGCGGGACCGGCCGGCCGACGCGGCGCCGCTCCGTCAGTGGACCGGCACCTCGCTCGGCTCGCCGGCGCGGCTGTTGATCTACCATCCGGACCGTGCCGCCGCCGGACGGATCGTCGGCCGCTGCGCCGCCGAGATCGAGCGGCTGGAGCGGGCCTTTGCGCTCTATCGGCCCGACAGCGAGCTCTCACGGCTCAACCGCGACGGCCGGCTGGACCCCCCGTCGCACGACCTGCTGGCGCTGCTGACGCAATGCCAGTTTTTGTCCGAGCTCAGCGATGGTGCCTTCGACCCGACGGTCCAGCCGCTGTGGACCCTGTATGCGGCGCATTTCTTCGGCCAGCCGTCGCCGGCGCCGGCAGGACCTGGTCCGGCGGCGCTCGATCGCGCCCGCGGGCTCGTCGACTGGCAGGGCGTCGACGTCACGCCGCGGCGGATCACCCTCGCCCGGCCGGGAATGGGCTTGACGCTCAACGGCATCGCACAAGGCTACGTCACCGACCGCGTCACCGGCATCCTGCGCCAGCAGGGTTGCGAGCGGGTCCTCGCCAACATGGGGTGCAGCGAAATCCGGGCGGTCGGCCGCCACCCCGACGGACGCCCGTGGCGAGTCGGTCTTGCCGATCCGCACGAGCCCGAGGCTTTCGCCGTCACACTCGACCTGTGCGACGGCGCGATCTGCACGTCCGGCGGCTATGGCACGAGGTTCGAGCCGACCGGACGGTTCCACCACCTGTTCGATCCGGCGACCGGAGCCAGCGCCAGTCACGCGATCGCCGCTTCCGTCCTCGCCGCGAGCGCGACGACCGCGGATGCGCTGTCGACGGCGCTCTACGTGATGTCGCCGGACCTTCGGCCAGGACTGCTCGCCCATTTTCCCGGGGTCAGCGCCCTCATCACACGTCCCGACGGCACCGTATTGCGCCTCTCCGCCTGAGCAGGTTTGCCGGGGCGGGGGAGCGGACGTGCAACGCCGTCCCAATGCCCGTGGACATTGTCAAGCGCAATCGACAGGTCTAAGGTTCTCCCGTTAACAATCAACGCGGGAGGAATGACAATGAGTAGTTGGCTCAGTGACCGCGAGCAGCGGCTGGTCGCAGGCGCCGAAACGGCTTCGGCCGCAACTCCGATACCGACCCAGATCGTGTCCAACGGCGAGTATCTTCCGCCCACCCAGAGCGAGACGCAGAAGCGCGTCGAGCAGCGGATCCTCGAGCTCGCCGACACCAACGGCCGGCGGCTCGGCCTGAGCCGTCGGCAGTTCATGGCAACCGGCTGCGGCATGGCCGCCGCCTTCGCCGCCATGAACGAGATCTACGGCTCCAAGGTATTCATGGTCGACGACGCCGAGGCGCACGAGCCGGAGCTCATACAGGCGCGGGCGCAGAACCTGTCCGGTCAGTTCGTCTTCGATGTCCAGACCCACTTCGTTCGCGACGACTTCGACCACAAGGAGCTGCTGGGCCTCGGCGACTATGCGGCCGAGCACTGGAACCCGAAGCTGAAGGACGAGGCCTCGTCGCTGGTCCGCTACAAGTTCCAGAACTACGTCAAGGAGATATACTACGACAGCGACACCAGCCTGGCGCTGCTCAGCGGGGCGCCGTTCGACGATCCATCCTGGTGGCTTCTGTCCAACGAGCAGATCGTCCGGGCGCGCGAGGTGATCAACGATTTCGCCGGCTCACGCCGCCTGCTCGCGCATTCGGTGATCACGCCCAAGCAGCCGGGCTTCATGGAGGAGGTCGACAAGGCGATCGAGGTCTACAAGCCGGACTCCTGGAAGTCCTACACCATCGGCGACCCGCTCGCGCCGTCCAAATACCCGTGGCGGCTGGACGACGAGAAGGTGATGTATCCGTTCTACGAAAAGGCGGTGAAGGCCGGCATCACCATGCTCTGCATTCACAAGGGCCTGCTGCCGCCGGACTACGAGAAATCGTTCGCCGGCGTCTGGGAATACGCGACCGCGTGGGACATCGGCAAGGCCGCCAAGGATTGGCCGCAGATGACCTTCGTCATCTACCACTCGGCACTGCGCCCGTTCCTCGAGGCGCCCGACCAGGCGTGGGCGGAGTTCGAGGCCTCGGGTCGCATCAAGTGGGCGACCGACCTCGCCGAGATCCCGCAGAAGTTCGGGGTGAGCAACGTCTATGCCGAGATCGGCACGTCGTTCGCCAACTCGGCGGTGGCACATCCGAAATTCGCGGCGGCGCTGGTCGGCACGCTGATCAAGGGGTTTGGGGCCGATCACGTGCTGTGGGGCACCGATTCGGTCTGGTACGGCTCCCCGCAATGGCAGATCGAAGCGCTGCGGCGCCTCGAGATCCCCGATGACATGCAGAAGAAGCACGGCTTCGCGGCGCTCGGCGGCGCCAACAGTGCCACCAAGCAGATGATCTTCGGGACCAACGCGGCCCGGCTCTATCGCCTCAATCTCAAGGCGGCCGACAACTCGCCGATGCCGGCCTACTCGGAGGACCGGCTGGCCCGGCTCAAGAACGAGTACGAGCTCGCCGCCATCGAGCCGTCCAACCTGCGCTACGGCTACGTCCAGGTCGGCTGAGCGATCAACACCGCGGGCGGGGCCGCGCCTCCAGGAGCGCGGCCCCGTCGTGACGCCGGCGTCACAGCACCCTGGTCATCTCGATGTCCGTACCCTCGGCTGTCGCCGCCGCGATCGCCTGCTCCGAGCCGAGCACCACCACGCGGCCGTGCGCCGCCACCTCGTCGAGCGCGTCGGCAAACCTGCGAAAGTCCGCCGCGCCGGCCGACAGGATCTCCTCGCGCCGGCGCTGCAGCACCTCCTCGGTGTCACCGATCAGATGGCGCGCCAGAGAGCTCCAGCCCTTGGCGTCCGGCAGCATGTAGGCGTCGACCGCGCCGATGGTGCCGATGATGTTGCGCGTCAACTCGGCGTCGTCGAGCGCCACGGCGCGCAGGAACCCGGCCGACCCGTCGAAGACATCGAGCGTCGCCCGCGGATTGGGGTCCCGGTAGGACAGGAACGTGAGGCCGCCCGAGTGCTCGTCGTAATGGCAGGACGCCCCATAGGCGCCTCCCTGCACGCGGACCTTGTCCCACAGCCAGGTCGTATCGAGGTGGTTGGTGACGACCCAGCTCGCACCGTTCGGCCGGTGGCCGAGGCGATGCAGATCGGCGCCCTTGCCGACGTAGTTGACGGCGGCCGGAACGGTCAGTCCCTCGATGCGCGGCCGGTCGCCGACACTCCAATGCATCGGTTCGGCGGATGCCAGCGGCAAGGCATCGAGGAATCCGGCGAGTTTCGGCTCGAGCCGCCGGATGCTGTCGGCGTCGGCCGTGACGTTGCAGATCATCGTTGCACGATCGACCAGGGTCCGACGGATGCGCTCGAGCGCGGCACGCACCGGCTCCCAGTCGGCCTCGACCTGCCGGGCGAGATCGCGCAGGAAGAACAGCTGGCTGATCCCATTCATCTGCTCCTCGGCCCAGTGGGCCTCGTCGAAGCCAGCGCGCAGTCTCAGATTGACGAACCCGGTGCCGGCGGGCAGCAGCGACGCCTCCAGCGAGGACTTGGCCTCGAGGACCAGCTGGCGGAAGCGCTCGCGGTCGTCGAGCCGCGCCGACATGAGCACATCCGCCAGGATCGCCAGCAGCTCACCGGTCCGGTCCGCCACCGCCTTGCCGCGCAGCACCAGCCAGGCCGTGGCGGCCGGCCCCTCGCGCATCGTCGATGTCCACGGCGCCGCGTAGATCCCGCCGGTCGACCGGTCGATCCGCCGCGACAGCTCGCCGAATTCCTGCTCCCCGGCGCCGGTCTGCAGCAGCGCCCGGCCGAACAGCGGAACGTAGGGGACGAGGTCCGGCCGGAGCCGGTGCAGGTCGAGGCCGATGTCGAGGTAGACCACGCCGTTGGTCGCGAGATCGTGGTAGAGCGTCTGCGTGCCACCGGTCTCTCCCACCACACACGGAATGACCTTGTCGCGGCGCGGCAGATCACGCAGCCGCAGCGTCGGGATGCTCGCCAACGCCTCCGGCGGGTCGGGCGTCTGCTGCAGCGTCCTCAGCGCACTGGTCGTCTCCACGACGGCAGCGATATCCGCCGGGCCCATCGCGGCGCGTACCTTGTCGAGCCGGGAGCGCTCCTGCGCTGCATCGCGGTCGCCCTGTTCGGGATCCGGCCTCAGGACCACCGTGGTGCGATGGGCGTTGTCGATGAGATGCCGGCCGATCAGGCCCTCGAAATAGCGCTCGCCCGCGAGCACGCGTGCCTTGATGGCGCCGAGCGGGCCCTCGAAGGCGATCGGCGCCAGCGGATCGTGACCGTCGAGCCACGGCCGCAGTGTCGTGAGCAGGACGGCAAGCCCGCGTGGAAAGGAGCCGGTATTGCGCTCGCGCAGCGCGAACTCGTTGCTGTTCATGGCGGCCTCAATGATCGGCCGGTCGATGCCGTTGGCGGCGAGATCGCGCAGGGTTTCGAGGATCAGGGTCTCGATCCGCTCGGCGGCGGCGGGATCGATGCCTTTCAGCCCGGCCGAGTAGGTCGGCTGGCGCAGGTGCGAGCGAAGGCCGCCGGTGTACGCGTCCCCGAGCCCGGAATCGATCAGCGCCTGGCGCAGCGGCGAGGCCGGCGTGCCGGTCAGGATGTAGTCGAGAATCGTCAGCGCGAGATCCAGGGTCACGTCGACCTCGTCGAGCATCCAGTTGATCGTGACCATCGCCTTGTTGGGCCCGGCGTCGTCGGCGCCGGCCGCATAGGTGTCGGCGATCCGTCGCGGCGCGGAAAATCTCCTCTGCAGCCCGACCCCCGAGCCGGCCGGGATCGGATCGAATGGCGCGAGCCAGGCATCGAGCAGGCGCAACCGCTCGGTCGGATCGTCGTCGCCGTAGAAGTACAGCCGGGCATTCGAGGGGTGATAGTGGCGCTGATGGAAGGCCTTGAGCTGCTGGTAAGTCAGATCGGGAATGCGCCGCGGATCACCGCCCGAATCGAGGCCATAAGGGGTATCGGGAAACAGCGAAGCCTGCGACAGTCGTTCCATCATGTAGTCGGGCGACGAGTAGTTGCCCTTCATCTCGTTGAGCACGACGCCCTTGTAGGTGAGCGGAACGACGCCCGAGTCCAACTCGTAGTGCCACCCCTCCTGCTCGAACGTGTGGCGATCGATCAGCGGATGGAGCACGGCATCGAGATAGACATCGAGCAGGTTGTAGAAATCCTGCAGGTTCTGGCTGGCGACCGGATAGCACGTCATGTCGGGAAGCGTGAACGCGTTGAGAAAGGTGTTCAGCGAGCCTTTCTTCAGCTCTACGAACGGCTTGCGCACCGGATATTTGCGTGAGCCGCAGAGCACGGAGTGCTCCAATATGTGCGCCACGCCGGTAGAATCGGTCGGCGGGGTGCGGAACGTGGCGGCGAACACCTTGTTCTCGTCGTCGTTGGCGAGCGACAAGAGCTCGGCCCCGGTCCTGGCATGACGATAGAGCCGCGCCGTGGAGCCCGCCTCCGCGATGTGCTGCTCGCGAAGCGGCTCGAAGCCGTGGACAGCCGTCATAGGACTTCCTCCTCGCCGGTTCCCGCTTGCGGCGTGCCGGTGACGGCACCCCTGTGTGACCCGGCGCACAGATCGCGCAGCCGCGGCCGCCGATAGTCGCGGACGTACCGGCCGCGGCCGGGATTGGCAAGTCGGGAGCGCATCATGATCATCTGGAGCGGCAAGGGCATCCTGGTCTTCCTCATCGCCGTGGCCGGCCTCGTGCTAGGCACGCCGATCGCGATGCTGGCGCAATCGCTGGTCGGCGGCGGCCCGTCGCCGGACGCCCCGCCGGCCTACGCCATCGCGATCGGGTTGCTGATCGCCGCAGCAGGCAATTTCTATCTGGCGCGCTGGCTCGACGATCCGGCGAAGACCCGGACGCTGGTCGATCCGCAGACCAACCAGACATTCGTGCTGCGCGACCGCTCCAGCCTGATGTTCATCCCGGTCCGCTACTGGACCTACATTCTGGTGGGGCTGGCGGTCCTCGGCCTCGTGCTCGCCGCGACCGGCCACATATCGCCCGCGCACCCGCGCTAGACGATCGATTCCATGGTGGAGGTCTGGCGATGGAGTAAAGGGGTGCGAACCGGGCGCACCTCCTCGCGGCGCTTCGATTTCGGCCCAACGATCTCGAAAATCCGCTCCCCGACGCCGAGGGCGAAGCGGTTCGAACTCGCGGTGGCCTCTCGGCCGCGTGTCGACATTGCGGCCGCGTGGACCCGCCGATCCCCCGCCTTGCGTCGGCCGCCATCGACATGTTCAACTCGGTATTTGCGAGCCCGGACGGGAGAAACAGACATGATCAATTCTCATGGCCGTTTCGTCTGGTACGCATTGACGACGACGGACGCGGAGGCCGCGAAGGCCTTCTACACCATGGTCATGGGCTGGGGCGCCCAGGACGCGTCGACGCCCGGCGTGGCCTACACCCTGTTCAGAGCCGGAAGGGCCTCGGTCAGCGGGCTCATGGAACTGACGGAGGACGCGAGGAACGTGGGCGTGGCGCCGAGGTGGCTTGGATACGTCGCCGTCGACGACGTCGACGCTGCCGCCGACCGGATCAAGCGTCTCGGCGGAGCCGTGCATGTCCCCCCGACGGACGTCCCCAATATCAGCCGCTTTGCGCTCGTCGCCGACCCGCAGATGGCAACGTTCGCGTTGCTGAAGTGGCTGAAGCCCGGCCAACATCAGCCCGCGGAACTGGGCAAGCCGCGCCGCGTGGGCTGGCATGAGCTGCTCGCCGCCGACCGGGAAACGGCGTTTGCCTTCTACGCCACGCTTTTTGGCTGGCAGAAGGCGGACGCCGACATCGGTCCTCTGGGCACGTACCAGCTGTTCTCCGCCGGAGGGCAGACGATCGGCGGCATGTTCACCAAACCGCCGATAGTGCCGATGCCATTCTGGCTCTACTACTTCAACATCGGTGACATCGACGCCGCTGTGGAGCGCGTGAAGGCCGGCGGCGGGCAGATCTTCGACGAGCCGGTCGAGATGCCGAGCGGCAGCTGGATCGTCCGATGCGCGGACCCTCAGGGCGCCATGTTCGCGCTGGAGGGAAAGCGGAGCGCGGTCGGATATTTCGCATCGCGCGATGCGTCCGACACGCGGGGCCGGTGGTATTGGTAGACCGAATCGCACCCGGAGCTCGTCAGTCGGAAGCCGCCGTTCCGGTGCCGCGACCGATCGCAAATTGACCGACCGGGCCCTCGACGTGGAATTCGATTCCCGTCATCTTCGCGAACAGATCGATATTGGCGCTGCCGATCGCGCATCCGCCGAGCCCCATGTCGGCGGCCATCAGGTAGAGCGTTTGCGTCAACACGCCGACGTCCTTGAGAATGAGCGCATATGCGATCGAGCTGTACTTCCATGAGATCCGGCCGAAGCGCGCCGTGATCGTGATCAGGATCTGCGGTCCGGCCGGAGCCCCCATGGCATATCCGGCTGCCGCCATCAGCGCTTCGAGCTCAGGGATGCGGACGTCGATCGACACCACCGCGTGAGCGCCGGCGTCGTAATGATAAAATCCTCGTGCAAGCCCTTCGCATCTGTCGACGGCCAGATAGAGCTCGAGCTCGTAGCAGCCGCCCGCCGACGGATACGGCCTGGTGGCGTACGCAACCACCGGACCGCCGTCGTCGAGGTCGACCCGGGCTCTCCATCTCGACAGGACGCGCGCCGTTCCGTCGAGAAACCGCGCAAGCTCGGTGAGCGTGACCGGTCGCTGGTCATCGAAGCTGCGCGTCGAATGACGTTCCCGCAGCAGCCTCGCGACCGGCGAGACGGCCTGCGGATCCGCAACCGCGAACCTGCGCAAATCGATCTTCTTTCCGGGCCAACGCGGCCGCACCGCCGGCAGTGGAGATATGACACCCGCGTAAGGAAAGACCCCGCCCAGCGGGTTGGCGTGTCGGCCTTCGGTGCCGCGCGCGTGGAAAAGAAGATCATGAAAATCCCAGAGAACGAGGTTGTCGTCGCCCTCGGCCGGCCGCAGGCCACTGTCGCCGGCACGCTCGATCCTGAAGAGCATTTGGCAATCCACCAGCAGGGCGAGAAGCTCGATCCCGGGAAAGTCGACCTGCCGACGGAGCTGTTTGATCTGCTGCGGCGCCGAGAGCATGGCCAGCGTGGTCGCGATCCTCGGATCGCAAATCCGGAACAATGCCCCGGCCCGCGGCGATTCCAGGACCATCTCGTCGACCCGCCGTCGCATGTAGGCGAACCGCGACAGGACGATGGCGTCGGCATCGCCGAGCGGCGGCGTACGCGGCCAATAGTCGGCCAGCTGTGGTTCGATGACGACCTGGTCCTCGCCGTTTCGCGAGCGCGGCAGGCGGTACTCCAGCAGACCGTGCCGGGCCAGTCGCCGGACCAACAGATCGATCTCCTTGTCGATGTTGCGGATGCCGGACGCGAACGAGGCGAGCGGCAGACCCCCGCGCAGCGCCTGCGCACGATCCGCCGCGTCCGCGCTGAACGTCCCCAAGCCGACCGAATGGCCGTCGAAGCAGGCGACGATCTGCCCGCTGGTTTGCGTTTCAAGCGTGACACGACCGCCGAGCCGGGCGGACACGGTCGGCGGCGCAGCCCGTCGCCCTTTCCTGGTCCGGGAAGCGCTCAAGGCCGGGGATGATCCTCAGGTATGGGGATGAATCGGATTCAGCTCGTCCTCCAGCAGCGGCCGATCCCGCAATCCGAGCTTTACCGGCACATCGTAAAGCCTTCCCGGCGCGAAGCGACGATAGAAATGCCGCATTCCAGGAACGATCACCTTGACGACCGGGACCTCGATGTCGGGGCGCGTCTGATCGAGGACGAGGACGTCGAGGCGCGCTCGCCTGGCGATCCGAACGCAGGCGATCACTTGCTCGCGCGCGTCGAGACGGCCGAATTTCGCGGCGGAGCCCGGGTGGACCGCCGGATCGTCGCTGGGCATCAAATAGGGATGGTCCCGCAGGCGCAACGGAGTGGTGCCGTCGAGGCTCGATTTGTCCCCCGCCCCGCCGTCCATGAGACCGATGGACAGGAACTGGTTCAGCTCCGTCAGTGCGCGCAACAAGGCAATTCGCGGATCGAAGTGCGCGCCGGATCCGAACTCGATATTCTCCTGCCCGTTGGCCATCCAGTGCGTCACCGCCACGAAGCTCGGAATCCCGAGATCGCTGGTGACGTCGAGCACCCAGAGGCGGCGTCCGGTTTCGGCAAGCTGGCCTTGCAGATCACGGACATAGGAATCGTCGAACCGGCCGAGGTCGACTTGCGGCCGCTGCAATCGATTGTACCACCAGATTGCATATGCGTCCCGTTCCACCAGCTCGAGGAATCCCTGGACGATGGCCTCCTCCAGCGTGTTGCCCGCGGCGCAACCGTTGGAATCCGCCGGGTAGGCAGCCGGGCCCCGGTAGGAAAAATACAGCAGGCTGGTCGGCAGGTACTTGAAGCGTTCGTCGCGCAGAGACCAGACCGGCGACCATTCGATCTCGGCCGATCGATCGAACCCGTCCGGCGGTCCGTCCGAATCGGGCGTTGGCCCCTGGCGTCGCCGGTATTGCGCGTCGCTGAACAGTAGGACCTTGTTCGGCGGAATGGCATCGCCCGACGGGAAATCAGTGAAGCGCCGTGTCACTCGGATCTCGTCGTTCTGAAAAATCCCGGAATAGCGCTCGATCGCCTCCATGAGCGCGCTGGCTTCACCCTGCTCCGCAGTGCTGCCCTTGCCGAAGCTGCCCCCGCTCAGTCCCGCCCTGAGCTCGTCGACCGTCTCGGCCGGCGCCGAAAAATTGTGCTTGGCATGGTAGTTGGTGTTCAAGGGCAAGTCGGCTTCAATCCGCTCGAGACGCGAGACCACTCCGGTGAGGGCGCTCACGTGCCTGCGGAATCGGGCAACCGTGGCCCGCGGCGAGACGGTCCGATAACCCCCGCTGGTCATGACCAGCCTGCCGCCGGCGCCAAGCTCGACCGGCGCCGGCGCACGCCGCGGGTCCCGCAGCTCCACGCGGCCGCAGGCCGGACATTGCGGACGCGTCGCCACGTAATGCTTCATGATGGTCGAGCCTGACAAGTCGAGGCTGACGATGTGATCACGCAAGTCGGTAGCGAAGTCGGTGGCGATGGCTTTCGCGATCTCGATGGCCGCAAGCTCGATGGCGCTCTGTCCAAGCGTGTTTCGTGCGAGCGGCGAAGCCGCGACCAGGTGCGCCTGTCTGCGGTCCAGGAGCGCCTTGATCTCCCGGTTCCGTTTCATCCGCTCGGCAAGACACATCCAGCAGGCGCTCTGCCCGGGTCTGAACACCGGCCCCACCAGGGGAAAAATGCCGGAGGGTTGGACGAGCACCCACGGGGTGCGGTCCGACAAATGCTGCTCGTTCAATTCGGCCAATCGCGCTTCGAGATAATCGTTCACCAACGTGACCGTCAGGTTGGGCGAGCGCTTGACGACGCGAACGTCCAGCCCGCTCAAGGCGGCTCCGAGTTCTGTTTCCCCTTGCACGTCGATTGATTGAACGCGCACACGACATTTCTGGAGATGTTGCTCCGCGGTCTCCAACGATAGGCCGAGGCTCGCCCAATAGCCGGCTACAGCGCCATTCGAAGAGCTAGAGGTCGGAGGGATGTGGCGGCGGTCGAGCAGGCGCTTTAGGGCTTCTTGGATTTTGTCGGATGGAAAATCCCGCTCCA
>JBEKZK010000500.1:0-4386 GCA_049509935.1 Xanthobacteraceae bacterium
GCATCCGCGGCACGAATTTGCTAAGAGGCGGGTGGCCCGGCGGCGGGCCCCAGGGAGGCAGCATGGCAACCGCGGAATTCAACCTGCCCAGGCAATGGGAGGATTGGACCAATTCGATCCTCGGGATCTGGCTGTGCCTCTCCCCGTGGGCTCTGCTGTTTTCCAACGACGCCACGGCAACGCGCAACGCCGTGCTGGTGGGGGCCCTGATCATCCTGGCCGAGGTCGTCACCCTGTCGATCTTTCAGGTCTGGGAGGAATGGATCAACGTCGCTCTCGGCGTCTGGCTCGTCGTCTCGCCGTGGACGCTCGGCATCGCCGAAGCCTCCGCCAAGGCCGACTTCGTCGTCGTCGGCCTGCTCGTCCTGGCGCTCGCGCTCTACGAGATCTGGGACGTGCGCCGCAAATCGATCGGTTGAGACGAGAGGCTCACGATGTTGCCGTTGAGCGGAGTGAAGGTCATCGAGCTGGGGCAGAACATCGCCGGCCCCTATGCGGGGGAGATTCTGGCGACGCTCGGAGCCGATGTCGTGAAGGTTGAGCGACCCGGGAGCGGCGACGACGCGCGCTACTGGGGCACGATGCTGACGCCGGACGCCACGCATCTGTTCCATTCGCTCAATCTCAACAAGCGAAGCATCGCGCTCGATCTCACCGACGCGGCCGCGGTCGCCTGGGTCAAGCGCTACATCGGCGAGTGCGACGTAGTGGTGCAGAACCTGCGGCCGGGCGTGGTGGAGGAGCTCGGGCTCGATGCCGCAACGCTGCGCGCCGCCTGTCCGCGCCTCGTCTATTGCTCGGTCGGCGCGTTCGGCAATGCCGGGCCGATGCGGATGATGCCCGGCTACGAGCCGATCGTTCAGGCGTTCGCCGGCATCTTCAGCGTCAACGGCGGTCCCGACAGCCCGCCGTCCCGGGTCGGCCTGTCGATCCTCGACATGGGAAGCGGCCTGTGGGCGGCGCTCGGATGCATCGCCGCCCTGTACCAGCGGGAACGGACCGGGACCGGGTGCGTGGTCGAGACCTCGCTGTTCGAGACCGCGCTCGGGTGGCTCGCCACCATTCTCGGCGGCTACAAGACCTCCGGCGTCATGCCGCCGCGCCACCGCACCGGGTCCCCGCGAATCGTCGTGTTCCAGGGTTTCGAGACCACCGACGGCGAGATCGTCGTGGCGGCTGCCAACGACCGCTTGTTTGCCAAGCTCGCCGAGGCGGTCGGGCGCCCGGACTGGAGCCAGGATCCCCGGTTCAGGACCAATGCGCTCCGGGTCGCCAACAAGGACGTGCTGATTCCGCAGGTCGCGGCGCTGATGCGACAGCGCAGCCGCGCCGAATGGGCCGCGCGCCTCGAGGCCGCCGGGATCCCGTGCGCGCCGATCAACGATCTCGCCGAGGTCGCCGAGAATGCGCAGACCGAGGCGGTCGGCATGCTGTTGCACGAGCCGCGATCGGGCGGCACGTTCGTCGGGCTGCCGCTGCAGTTCGACGGGGCGCGGCCGGCGATCCGCCGACCGTCGCCGACCGTCGGCCAGCACAATGCGGAGATCATCCGCGAGCCGATGCAGGTCGCTTTGACGCCGCCAGCGCTGGGCATCAAGCAAGCAAACAAGATCCCGTGAGGTCGACATGGACACCCCAGCCCCCTATCGCGACATCGGCGTCAGCCTCTCCGGCCACGTGGCGACGATCGAGATCCGCCGGCCGCCCAACAACTTCTTCGACAACGCGCTGATCGCCGAGATCGGCGAGGCGTTCGAGCGCTTCGACGACGATCCGCAATGCCGCGCCATCGTGCTCGCCGCCCAGGGCAAGGCGTTCTGCGCGGGTGCGGATTTCTCCACCCGGCCGGAGACCGGAAGCGCCTCGGAGGCCGAGGGTTCGAGCGCCAAGCATCTCTACAAGGAGGCGCTGCGGCTGTTCCGCAACAAGAAGCCGGTGGTGGCCGCGGTGCACGGCCCGGCGGTCGGCGGCGGGCTCGGCCTGGCGCTGGTGGCAGACTTCCGGGTGACCTGCCCGGAGGCGCGCTTCAGCGCCAACTTCAACCGGATGTCGTTTCATCCGGGCTTCGGGCTCACCACCACGTTGCCGCGCCTGGTCGGGCCGCAGCAGGCCGCCCTGCTGTTCTATACCGGCCGCCGCATTGCGGGCGACGAAGCGGTCCGCATCGGGCTTGCCGACGTGCTGGTGCCCTTCGCCGAGGTGCGTGGCGCCGCGGAGGCGCTCGCCACCGAGATCGCGCAATCGGGGCCGATCGCCGTGATGTCGACACGCGAGACGCTCCGCCGCGGGCTCGCCGACCGGATCGAGGCGTCGACCGAACGCGAGCTCGTCGAGCAGGACTGGCAACGCCGCACCGAGGATTTTCGGGAAGGCGTCAAGGCGATGGCGGAACGCCGGCTCCCGGTCTTCCGCGGTCGGTGATATCCGATCGCCGGGGGCGATCGTCCGGGCCGGGCTACGCCACGCCGTGGTCCTTGAACCAGGCCTGCAGCCGCTTCCAGCCATCCTTGGCCTGCTCCGGGCGATAGCTCGGCCGATAGTCGGCGTGGAAGCCGTGCGGCGTGTCCGGATAGACCACGATCTCGGAGCTCTTGCCGGCGGCTTTCAGGGCCTCCCGCATCGCCTCGATCTGGGGCACCGGGATGCCGGCATCGGCGGCGCCGTAGAGGCCGAGCACCGGCACCTTCAGGTCCTTGACCAGGTCGACCGGATTGGCCGGGGTGTTCTCGGTCTTCGGACGCTGCAGCGGACCGTACCACGCCACCGCCGCCTTGACGTTCGGATTGTGCTCCGCATAGAGCCAGGTCTGCCGGCCGCCCCAGCAGAAACCGGTGACGCCGAGCTTTGCGGTGTCGGCCTTGCCGGTGCGCTTCGCCCACGCCACCGTGGCGTCGAGATCGCCCGCCACCTGGGCTTCCGGCACTTTCGCCACCACCTTGCCGATGATCTCGTTGATGTCCGTCATCTGCGAGACATCGCCCTCGCGCGCATAGAGCGCCGGCGCCACCGCGAAATAGCCGAGCTTGGCGAAACGTCGGCAGATGTCCTTGATGTGCTCGTGGACGCCGAAGATCTCCTGGATCACCAGGACGGTGGGAAACGGCCCACCGGCGGCCGGCATGGCGCGATAGCCCGGAATATCGCCGCCCTCGACCGGAATCCTGACCTCACCGGCGGTGAGTCCGGCGGCATCCGTCGTAATAGTGTCGGCCGACACCGGCTGCACCGCGAGTGCAAAGCCGCTTGCCAAGCTGGTCACCACGAAGATGCGGCGCGACGGCGCCGGGTCGGGCAGCAGGCTTCGGTGATGGGTGTCGATCACGTCCATGATGGATGTCCTGCGAAAGGCGTCACCGCCGCACCCGGATTGCGCTTCGCTCCATCCGGGCTACAAGCTTGCGCCGGACGCAGCTAGAGCGCTTTCCGATAAGGTTGCCATGAAATCTCACGGGCCGTGTGCGGAAAGCGCTCTAGCTTTCGATGTTTGTCGCATTTCCTTTCGGAAAACCGGTGTCCACTTTTCCGGGAAATGCTCTCTAATGCGAGATCATCCACGGCCGGTTGGTCGGAAAGCTCTTCGATCCGTCCTTGCCGCGCCTGGTGAGACGCGACGACGTCCCCGAGCAGCAGGCGCAACCGGCGCCGTGCGCGGGCCCGAGCTGCGACAGCACCTTGGGCGCGTCGCTGCTGCGCTCGTTGGTGGCATGGGCGGCCCGGCGGGTCGTCGACATCGTCGCCAGACGCGGCGCCGTCATCAGCACCCGCGGCGCCGAAGCGTCGCAGTCCGGACAGCGGTGCGGCTCGGCGTATTCCGCCATGGGACGGATCGCGGTGAACGGCCCGCAGCCGTCGCAGAGATATTCATAGACCGGCATGACGGATCCCATCGAAGACTTCGAAATCGGTGCATCAGCGAGGCGGCCATGTGGCCGCCCCGCTGCTCACAGTATCATTTGTCGGGCGACAGCGGAACGTCGACGCCGCCCTTGACGGCCTTCACCGGTCCGGAGGCGTTCGGACTGATGTCGAAGTCGAAGATGCCGGTCGGCAGCCACAGCGTCGCACAGGCATTGGGAATGTCGACGACGCCGCTGATGTGGCCCTGGACCGGGGCAGTGCCGAGGATCGCGTAGGCCTGAGCCGGCGAATAGCCGAACTTGGTCATGTAGGCGATGGCGTTGAGGCAGGCCTGGCGGTACGCGATGTGAACGTCGAGATAGTGCTGCCCGCCCTGCTCGTCGACCGAGATGCCCTCGAAGATCAGATAGTCGTTGTAGGTCGGCGTGATCGGGCTCGGCTTGAAGATCGGATTCTTGATGCCGTACTTGGCCATGCCGTCCTTGATCAGACCGACCCGCAGGTGCAGCCAGCCGGCCATCTCGATGG
>JBEKZK010000501.1:0-4378 GCA_049509935.1 Xanthobacteraceae bacterium
CCATCATAATTTGCATGAGATGGCGCCTGGTATGCTACAGCATGTCCCGGCTAGGTGGACCCGGCTCGCCGATCAAGGACATGCGCAACTTGAGGACTCTGCAGCGCCTCCCGGGTCGGGGCGCCGCAACAAGTGGTTCACTGTGACCGGGATGCGCTGCAGCTCCGCGTCAACCGAAGGAAGGATTCCATGGCACGCGTCCTGGTGGATTTGAGTCGTGAGATCGCTCACATGATGCCGGTGGCCAACCCCCATATCAACCAGGTGCCGGCGTTCTGGGATCGCCTCACGCACGAAGGCCTGAAGGGCAAGTGGAAGCACGCCGACATCTCGTTCCACATCCGCGATTTCCTGATCGGGGAGCATGTCGGCACCCATGTCGATGCGCTGTGTCACTACGATCCGCGTCCCGGTGCCCCGTCGCTGGACCAGCTGCCGCTGGACCTGTTCATGACCGAGGCGGTCTGCATCGACGTGTCCCACGTGCGGCCGGCGACCGACATCACGGTGGACGATCTCAAAAACGGCCTGGAGAAGGCGAGCCTGACCGTCAGGAAAGGCGATACATTTCTTTACTGGCAGGACTACTACGCCCGAAAGGACGAGCCCAACTGGCTGCAGGAGTTCGCGGGCCTCGACTGGGACGCCGCCCAGTGGCTGGCGGACCAGGGCGTGGTCAACATCGGATGCGAGTGCGCCAGCATCGACAACAGCGCCGCAATGCCGTTCGACGCCAACCCGGCCTTCCCGGCCCACCGCACCTGCCGCGATCGCGGGATGCTCAACACCGAGAATCTCGCCAATCTCGAAAGCGTCGTCGGCCGGCGCTTCCTCTACATCGGGTTTCCGCTGCGCCTGGTCGGCGGCACCGGCTGCCCGATCCGCGCCGTCGCCGTCCTGGACGAATGACGCCGGGCCATGAGATCCGCCCGTAGGATGGGTAGAGCGGCGAGATCGGACACTTCTCCGATGTCGCCGCGAAACCCATCGATGGGTTTCGCAAAGAGCTCAACCCATCCTACGCTCAACAGCGGCACCTGATGTTTCAGCTCGTTCTCAGCGGACTGGCGATCGGCTGCGTCTATGGCCTGGTGGCGCTCGGCTACAATTTGACCTACGTGACCAGCAGGACGCTCAACTTCGCGCAAGGGTCCGCCTTGATGCTCGGGGCGGTCACCGCCCTCATCCTGGTGGTGGACTTGCGCTGGCCCATGCCGCTCGCCATGGCGGCCGCCGTGCTGCTGCTCGGAGCCTTCGGCCTGGCGCTGGAACGGCTGGCGGTGCGCCCCTTCGTCAGCCGCGGCTCCATGGCCTGGGTGATGAGCACGCTCGCGGTCGGCATCATCGTCGAGAACGTCGCGCAGCTGGTGTTCGGAAAGTCTCCTCGCGGGCTACCCAACGCCCTTGCCGAGCAACCGCTGACGATCGCCGGCGCCGGGATCTATCCCCTCGAGCTCCTGATCCCCGTCGTGGTCCTCGGCGTTGCCGGGGCGGCCCGGATGTTCTACGGCGGCACCATGCTCGGCCGCGCGCTGCGCGCCACCGCGTTCGACCGTGAGGCCTCGCTTGCGGTCGGTATCGACGTCAACAGGATGGTCGGCCTCTCCTACGCGTTGAGCAGCATGCTGGCGGCGGTCGGCGGTGTCCTGATCGGGCCGCTGATCGGGGTGAGCAGCACCATGGGGTTCCTGATCGGGCTCAAGGCCTTCGCGGTCGCCATCGTCGGCGGCCTCGACATGCCGGTCGGCATCCTTCTCGCGGGCCTCGCCTACGGCGTCATCGAGAATCTCATTGGCGGCACCTTCGGATCGTCCGCCAAGGAGATATTCGGGTTCGGTCTGGTCATCCTGGTGCTGTTCACGCGTCCGACCGGACTGTTCGGACGCGCCACGCTGCGGCGGATCTGAGGGCGTCGCGGGCATGCGACGCGTGATCCGGGGAATCGGGATCGCCGCCGCGGTCGCCGCGGTGTGGCTGCTCCCCGCCGCCATCGGCCGATACTAGACGCAGATGCTGTCGCTCGCCGGGATCTATGCCATCGCCGGCCACGGGCTCAACCTGCTGGCCGGCTACACCGGGCAGACCTCGCTCGGCCACGCCGGGTTCTACGCCATCGGCGCCTATACGGGCGCGCTGCTCGCCACCAAGGCGGGACTGGGATTCTGGTCGGCGTTCCCGCTGTCGATGCTGGCCGCCGCCGCCGTCGGGCTGCTGATCGCCTTGCCGTCCTTCAAGCTCGAGGGTCCCTATCTGGCGATGGTGACCATCGCGTTCGGCATCATCGTCAACAGCATCCTGGTCGAATGGTCGGATCTGACCGGCGGCACCCAGGGCGTCCTCGGCATCCCGCGGCCGATGATTGCTGGGTTTCGCCTGCCGCTGGAGCGTCAGTTCGCCGTCATTGCCGTCGCCGTCGCGCTGACGACGCTGCTTCTGCGCAACCTCATGCGCTCGCCGTGGGGCCGGGCATTCGTTGCCGTCAGGGAGAACCCCATTGCGGCGCAGGCCGTCGGGCTGAGCACTCGCCGGGTGAAGACCGTGGCGTTCACCATCAGCGCCGCGTTGGCCGGGGCGGCCGGGCACCTGTTCGCGTTCTTGCAAGGGTTCATCAGCCCCGAGGCCTTCGAGTTCGACACCTCGGTCTTCTTCCTGACCATCGTCATCTTCGGCGGAGCGGCGACGATCGCCGGTCCCCTGGTCGGCGCGCCGATGATGACGTTCCTGCCGGAGCTGCTCCAGCGCTTCGTCGACTGGCGCCTGATCATCTATGGCGCCATCATCGTCGCCACCTTGTACGCGCTGCCGCGCGGCGTCGTCGGAACGCTCGCCCGCCGGCGCAGCGCCCTGCCGGAGCCCGTGGCGCGGCGGCAATCCTCCCCGCCGGGCGAGGCGCCGCGCCAGCCGGCCGGCGGACCGCGGCCGCTGCGGCAGGTCTCGCAGCCCGTCGTTATGCTCGACGACATCCGGATCTCGTTCGGTGGCGTGCGCGCCCTCAACGGCATCAGCCTTGCGGTCGAGCCGGGCACCATCCACGCGCTCATCGGGCCCAACGGCGCCGGCAAGACCGTGCTTCTCAACATCCTGTGCGGATACTATCGGCCTGGCGCCGGAAAGGTTCTGCTCCGCGGACGCGACATCACCGGGCTGTCCGCCGACAGGGCGGCGCGACTGGGGCTGGCGCGCACGTTCCAGACCCCCCAGCTGTTCGGCGAGCTCACCGTTCTGCAGAATGTCCTCGCGGGTTTTCCCGGCCAGACCGAGGGTCGCCTGCTGGACAGCGCCCTGATCACCCGGCGGCTGCGGCGCGAGGAGGCCGAATGCCGCGCTGCGGCCCGCGAACTGCTGAGCTTCGTCGGCTATGCGGGGGATCTCCAGGCGCCCGCGAGCGCGCTGCCGATCGGCCACCAGCGGCTGGTGGAGATCGCGCGGGCGCTGGCGCTCGATCCGGTCCTGCTGGCGATGGACGAGCCGGCGGCCGGCCTCAACCCGAAGGAGGTCGAGGAGCTCGACGCGCTGATCACCCGCATCCGCGATCGCGGCCCGGCCGTCCTGCTGGTCGAGCACCACATGGATCTGATCATGGGAATTTCCGACCGCGTCACGGTGCTGGACTACGGCGAGAAGCTGGCGGAAGGTACGCCCGCGGAGGTCCAGGCCGACCCCCGGGTGGTCAAGGCTTATCTGGGCGACGAGGCCGGCGACGAGGACATGGATGCGGCGTGCGCCGGCAGGTGAGGGCAAGGCCGCAGGCCCGCGGGGGACGACGTGATGCTGGAGGTCCGCGATCTGCGCGTTCGCTACGGAGCCGTGGAGGCGGTGCGCGGCATCAGCCTCACGGTGCGCGAGGGCGAGCTGGTCGCGTTGATCGGCAGCAACGGCGCCGGCAAGAGCAGCTGTCTCAAGGCGCTTGCCGGCATTCTCCGTCCGGTCGGCGGCTCCATTCGCCTCGACGGCGATGAGATCGCCGCCGAGCCCGCCCACCGGATCGTCGGGCGCGGGATCGTGCTGGTCCCCGAGGGGCGCCGCCTGTTCGGCGACCAGACCGTCATGGACAACCTGCTGCTCGGGGCCTATGGCCGCCGGGACAGCGAAGGCGACCGGCAGCGGCGCGTGCACGCCGAGAAGTACCTCACGCAGTTCCCGATCCTGCGCGAGCGCCAGCATCTGGCCGCGGGAACGCTGAGCGGCGGCGAGCAGCAGATGCTGGCGATCTCCCGCGGACTGATGGCGTCGCCCCGGCTCCTCCTGCTCGACGAGCCGTCGCTCGGCCTCGCGCCGCTGCTGGTCCGCCAGATCTTCGAGATCATCGCCGCCCTTCGCCGGGAAGGCAGGACCATCCTCCTGGTGGAGCAGATGGCGCGCCTCGCCTTGAGGGCGG
>JBEKZK010000502.1:0-4375 GCA_049509935.1 Xanthobacteraceae bacterium
ACCGATATCGCCTTGAGCGGAGCCGACGTCATCGACAAGGCCACGAGCAAGCGCTACGCCGCGATCCTCGTCGACCTCCAGCTCTCCGATTGCGACGGCATCAGCCTGATCACCGAGCTGCGCGCGCAGCCGCAGACCCGCGACACGCCCATCGTCGTGGTCGCCTCCGACATCGACCGCGGGCGCGACGATCCGAGAGCGTCGGGCCTGCGCGTGCTCGACTGGGTGCGCAAGCCGGTCGACATGCGCCGTCTCGCCGGCGTTATCCGGCGGGCGACCGCTCCGGCCGTCGGCCGGCGTCCGCGCATCCTGCTCCTCGACAGCGATCCCGAGATGTTGCGGGGCGTGGCCGGGGAGATCGACTCGATGGCGGACGTCACGTCGGTGGCGACGCTCGCCGCGGCCCGCGTGGCGCTTCAGTCCGGCCAATTCGATGTCGTCGTGACCGACTCCGAGATCGCCACAGGATCGGGTGCCGAGCTGTTCGCGGACCTGCGCGACGGTGCCGGCGATGCCATTCCGATCATCGCAATCTCCTGCGACCGCGGCGACGCGCCGTGGGCGGCCCAGATCCGCGAAGGCCTCGACAGGAACGCCGGCTCGATCCGGAGGAGGGCCTCGCGCGCGAGCATCGGACCCGCCGACCGTCGGGTCGGCGCGGAGGCATCCGCATGACCGCGCTGCGCATTCTCCACGTCGACGACGAGCCGGACATCCGCGAGGTGGTCGACCTGTCGCTCGCTCTCGACCCGGCCTTTGCGGTGCGCAGCTGCGACGGCGGCCGCGATGCGGTGGCGGCCGCGATCGACTGGCCGCCCGATCTCATGCTGATCGACGTCATGATGCCCGGCATGGACGGGCCCGCGACGCTCGCCGCCCTGCGCCGGACGCCGCAGACCGCCGGCATTCCGGTGGTGTTCATGACGGCGCGGGCGGAGAGTCAGGAGATACAGCGCCTGAAGGCGCTGGGCGCCGTCGGCGTGATCGCCAAGCCGTTCGATCCGATGACGCTTGCCGCAACGGTGCGCAGCCAGCTCCACGCAATCGGCACCGCGGCCCTGTGCACCCGCTTCATGGCGCGGCTGCGCGACGACGTGAACGGGCTCCTGGCGCGTCGGTGCGACATGCGCAGGGATGCGACGTCCTCGGCCGCGGTCCGCGTCGAGCTCGAGGCCTTCGCCCGGGCGCTGCGGGACGCCGCCGATGTTCTGCGATTCGACGAGCTCGGCGCTCTCGCCGACAGGCTCGCCCGGGCGGTGACCGCGACGATGAACGGCGCCGGATCGCTCGACGACGTCGACCGCGTGCTCGACGCGCTGCTCGTCGCCAGCGAGCCCGCGGCGGCGGCCGGCCATGAGGATAGGTATTCGCTCTCAGCGGCGTCGCGTAGGTAGTCGATCACGAGCGGGTTCAGGGCACCGAGCAAATATTTGTAAATAAGTCAGATGTCTATTCGATCTGACAGTATGTTCCAAAATTCGGGACTGCTGTCCTGCGAGGGGACATGCGACAAAGCTGGATCATGTTCACCCGGCTCGTCATCGCCGGGCTTGTCCCGGCCATCCACGCCTTGCTTGTCGGCAGCAAGACGTGGATGCCCGGCACAAGGCCGGGCATGACGGCTGACGGCATGACCAAGCTCGTCATGGCCGGGCTTGTCCCGGCCATCCACGCCTTGCTCGTTGCCCGCAAGACGTGGATGCCCGGCACGAGGCCGGGTATGACGGCTGACATGCCTGGCGGCGAGCACCCCGTATGACCATTGCGGTGACCGAACAGACGCTGGCCAACGACGCCGAGCTGCTGCGCGCGGTGCTCAACACCGTCATCGACGGCCTGGTGACGATCGACGACCGCGGCGTCATTCACAGCTTCAATCCCGCGGCGTCGCGCATCTTCGGCTACCAGCCGGACGAGGTGATCGGGCAGAACGTGCGCATGCTGATGCCGGCGCCGTACCACGCCGAGCACGACGGCTACCTGCGCAGCTACGTCGAGACCGGCACCCCCAAGGTGATCGGCATCGGCCGCGAGGTGAAGGCGCGGCGCAAGGATGGCAGCGTCTTCCCGATGGAGCTCGGCGTCAACGAGATGCGCTACGGCGAGCGCCGCATGTTCGTCGGGACCATCCGCGACATCACCGATCGCAAGCGCAAGCAGGACGCCGAGGTGTTCCTGCGCACCGTGATGAGCACCATCCTCGACGGGCTGATCACCATCGACGAGGCCGGCTCGGTCCTCAGCCTCAATCCGGCGGCCGAGCGTCTGTTCGGCTACGCGGCGGAGGAGGTCGTCGGCCGCAACATCAAGATGCTGATGCCCGAGCCGTACCACGGCGAGCATGACGGCTATCTGCGGAGCTTCTGCGCCGGCGGCCGGCCCAAGGTCATCGGCGTCGCCGGACGCGAGCTCGTGGCCCGGCGCAAGGACGGCACCACCTTTGCGATGGAGCTCGGCGTCAACGAGATGACCATCGACGGGCAACGGCTGTTCGCCGGGACCGTCCGCGACATCTCGGAGCGCGCGCGCATCGAGGGCGAGATTCGGGAGTCTCTGGCGGCGCTGGCGCGCAGCAACCAGGAGCTCGACGAGTTCGCCTATATCGCCAGCCACGACCTGCGCGAGCCGCTGCGCGGCATCGCCAACAACGCTTCCTTCCTCAAGGAGGACTTCGCCGCCGAGCTGCCGCCCGCCGCCGTGAAGCGGCTCGACCGCATGGCCTGGCTGTGCCAGCGGATGGACCGGCTGGTCGACGACCTGCTGTATTTCTCGAGGCTCGGGCGCCAGCAGCTGGCGATCCAGGCCACCGACCTCAACGAGGTGATCCGCGATATCGAGACGACGATGGAGGGCGCGCTGCGGGAGCGCCATGCGACAATCGTCATCGCGCGGCTGCTGCCCACCATTCGTTGCGACCGTCCGCGCATCACCGAGATGTTCCGCAACCTCATCACCAACGCCATCAAATACAACGACAGCGCAGACCGGCGCGTGACGATCGGCTGGTCGGAGCGGCCCGGCGCCGGCGGCGGCGCCCAACGCGTCTTCCATGTGCGCGACAACGGCATTGGCATCGCCGAAGAGTTCCACCGTGAGGTCTTTCGCATGTTCAAGCGGCTCAATCCCGAGGACGATCGCATCAGGGGCACCGGCGTCGGGCTGACCTTCGTGGAGAAGATCGTCGAACGGCACAACGGCAGTATCTGGATCGAATCCGCTGCCGGCGCCGGCACGACCTTCCATTTCACGCTCGACACCGGTCCGGGATCCTGAGCCATGGACGAGCCGCCGCACATTCTCGTCGTCGAGGACAACGAGGACGACGTCGAGGCGATCCGGCGCAGCTTCGCCAGACGCCATTTGCTCGACCGGATCGCATGGTGCCAGAACGGCAGGGACGCCCTCGACTATCTGTTGTGCGACGGCGCTCACGCCGGCCGCCGTGGAGGCAATCCCCAGCTGATTCTGCTCGACCTGAACATGCCGGGCCTCGACGGGCGTCGGATGCTCGAGATCATCAAGGGCAATGAGAAGCTGCGCACGGTCCCGGTTGTCGTTCTGACCACCTCGGCCGACAACCGCGACGTCGAGCGATGCTACCATCTCGGCGCCAGCACTTATATTCAGAAGCCGGTCAGCTTCGACAGGCTCACCGAAGCGATGCGGACGATGACGGACTACTGGTTCGGGATCGCCCTGTTGCCGCAGCGGGGGGTCTGAGGCGATGATGCGCCGCTCCATCCTCCTCATCGACGACGATCAGGCGGACGCCGAGCTGTGCGAGATCGCGCTCGGCCGGGTACCGGGCGTGCCCTACGCGGTCGGCTGGGCGGCAAGCGGCGACATTGGACTCGCGGCGGTCCGCAGCGGGGGCGTCGATTGCGTTCTGCTCGACTATGGGCTGCCGGGCGTCGACGGGGTGGCGATCCTCAAGCGCATCCGCGCCCACGATCCGTTTCTCCCAATCGTGATGCTCAGCGGGCATGGGACCTCGGAGATCGCCGTCGAGGCGATCCAGGCGGGCGCGCAGAACTACATTGCGAAATCGATGGTCGCCCCGGACGTCCTCCACGAGGCGATCACCGCCGCGATCGCCGAGTGCAGCGTGCGCAGGAGCGGTCCGCATCCGGCGCCGTCCGTCCTCACCGTGCTGATCATCGACGACAGCGAGGAGGACCGCGAGGCATTCGTTCGGGCGCTCGCCAAGGCGAACGCACACGGCTTGCGCTGTCTCGAGGCGGCCGACGGCATGCACGGGATCGCCATGATCGGCGACCATCGCCCGGACTGTGCCCTGCTCGACTATTCGCTGCCCGGCCGCAACGGCCTCGAGATCCTCAGGCTCATCCGATCGGTCGACCGGTTCCTCCCCGTC
>JBEKZK010000503.1:0-4373 GCA_049509935.1 Xanthobacteraceae bacterium
CTTCCCGCGCCGGAAGAGACGCGGCGCAATCGCACCAGATTCTTGTTTGGAGAGCAACAACCAGCGGACGCGTGTTGCTGGATGCCGATTTCAACGTACGTATCTCTGCGTCATGGTCGAATATCTGATCTACATGTCGTGACGCTTGCAACCTGCGACACCAGCATTCATCATGAACCTGCTGTGGCGTTGACTATCAGGCAAATGTGTTCGATCTCATGTGCGACGCCTGATTGGAATTGCCACGGGGAGCTCTTCATGTCGTGTCGTGTCGTGTTGGTCGTGATCGCCATGCTGATGACGGCGCCGGGAATTGCAGGCGCCGGGTCGCGCAACGATCGGACCGACCTGATGCGCGAGCTCGCCCGCCGTGTCGGGCAGGTGGTCGGCGCGGCTTCGGCATGCCGGGATGTCGCAGCGCCGCGGATCGAGGCGATCAGCGACAAGGTCACGGCGGTCATCAGGCATGCGGGGGCCGACGACCGGGAGGTCGCGGCGCTGCTCGAGACGCTCGACCGCAGCGTCGCCGACGGCCGCCTCGCGGTCGCCGACCTGCAGCTCGACTGCGCCACCGCCGATCATGACTTCATGGATCTGGAGAGTTCGGTCGGGGGCGCTCCGGCTCGCGCCCCGGGTCCCGTCGCGGCGCCGCCGCGCAACGTGCAGGTCGCCGCGGTGGCGCCGTTCGTGACGGCGGGCCCGGTCAGAGGCGTGAGCGAGCAGGAGATCAGGTTCGGGATGGCGATGCCGCTCAGCGGCCCGGTCCGCGAGGCCGGCCGCCAGCTCAGGCTCGGCGTCGAGACCGCATTCGAGTTCGCCAATGACCGTGGCGGCGTCCACGGCCGCCGGCTCAGGCTCGTCGTCGCCGACGCTGCCGCCGAGCCGATGCGGGCGCCCGACGCCATGAAAGAGCTCTACGAGAACGCCCAGGTGTTCGGCGTCGTCGGCAACGTCGGCACCGATACGACGGTCGCCTCCCTGCCGTACGCGCTGGAGCGCAGGATGCTGTTCTTCGCGCCGTTCACCGGCGCCGCGCTGATCCGGCAGGATCCGCCCGACCGCTACGTCTTCAACTTTCGTCCGGGCTACGGCGACGAGACCGCCGCCGCGGTGCGCTATCTGGTGAAGAACAGCAAGCTGCGCCCGGCGGAGATCGCGGTGTTCGCCCAGCAGGATTCGTTCGGCGACGCCGGTGTCGCCGGCATCGACAAGGCGCTGCGCGAGATCCACGGCAGCGCAGCCGGCGGTTACCTGCGCCTCGGCTACAAGCGCAACACCGGCGACGTGCGCGACGCCGTCGATCGGCTGCGCGCCCACCGGGGCCCGATCAAGGCGGTCATCATGGTGGCGACCTGCCGGGCGGCAGCGAAGTTCATCCAGATGACCCGCGATCTCGATCCGAACCTGATCTACACCAACGTTTCGGCGGTCGATGCCGATGCGCTTGCCGGGGAGTTGATGCGGCTCGGTCCGCAGTACGCGGCGGACGTCATCGTCACCCAGGTGGTGCCGGCGCCGAACGGCCGCGGCGCGGCGATCCGCGAATACCGATCGGCGCTCGAGCGCTATTTCCCCGGCGAGGCGCCGGACGCGGTGTCGCTCGAGGGCTACGTCGCCGCCAGCATTCTGGTCGAGGGCCTGCGGCGCGCCGGTCCGCAGCTCGACACCGAGAAGCTGGTGGACACCATCGAGAGCATGCGCGACCTCGACGTCGGGCTCGGAACGCCGGTCGGCTTCAGCCGCACCGAGCACCAGGGGTCGCACAAGGTGTGGGGCGAGAGGCTCGACGAGACCGGACGCTACCAGGCGCTCGATCTCGAGTAGAACCGCGATGCTGGGGCGCATTTCGACAAGGGTGACCATGAAATCTCACGGGCCGTGCGCGGAAAGCGCCCCGGCTTCGATGTCTGTCGCATTTCCTTTCGGAAAACCGGTGTCCACTTTTCCGGGAAATGCTCGAGGCAACGAATACACGCAATCCGACGGTTGCCTCGCGTCCGGCGCCGGGCCTCGACGCCGCCACACAAATGCCGTGAAACGTCACGTGCAGGCAACCCGACCGATCCTGGACCTGGCGAGGATTGCCAGCAAATACGCGGTTCGGCGACAAGCTTCGGTTGATCGGCGGTATGCAGAAATACTCTACGCCGCCGTAATTTCAGCAGAGAGTTCGGTCAAATTGGGGTCGGGGAAACCTGCGGGGGTGTCTCGATCGAGTTGTGATCGAATGCGTGGCGACGCTCTCGAGTTGTTTGTTTGGCGGCCTCTGGCGCGGAACGGCGGCGGCCGGCGGCCCTGCCCGGCAGGGGCGAAATGCTCGGCGTAACGGTAGGAGCAAAGTCATGACCACTTCGCAGGAGCGATCGACAAACGTTCGTCCTTCGCCGTTTGCTCCGCGCCGGCCGCGTGATCCTGATCAGTCCGGCGTGCCGCCGACGGCGTCGATGATGAACGACGTCAATTGGCGGCATTCCGCCGAGGCGGGCGACGGCGACCATTCGCGCGACGCCGACGAGAACGTCCTGCTCCGCGAGCTCGTCGAGCAGATGGTGCTGCCCGACACCAGTGCGCTGCCGACGCCCAACAGGACTCCGCGAATCATCGCGCTGGTGGCCGCCACCGCGATCGTCTCGGTGGCGGCCAGCGTGTTCGCGGTCCAATACCTGTCCGACCGGTCGGGCGGCGCCGCGGCTCCCGGCACCGAGCGTGCGTCGGCGCCCGCCGAGGCGATCCGCACCGCTTCGGCGACGCCGCAGTTCCTGGTCAGCCAGCCGGCCGGTCCGCTCGACGCCGACGAAGCGGTGCCGCTCGGCGTATCGATCTACGGCACGCCCGAGGGGGCCGAATTCGTGATCAGCGGGATGGCGCCCGGCTCGACGTTTTCGACCGGCCGCTCGGTCGGGGCGGATGCCTGGTCGATCCCGGCGACCGAGGTGAGGAACGCCATCATCGCGCCGCCGCGCGGCTTCGTCGGTCCGATGGACCTGTCGTTCGAGTTGCGGCTGGCAAACGGCAGCGTCGTCGATCGCAAGGCGTCGCGGCTGGAGTGGTCCGGGCCGGTGCAGACCGCGCAGCCCGCCCGTTCGCCGGCCGCCGTGCCGGCGGTGGCGACGGCTGCGGCCGCGCCGTCCGGCGGCACCGGAGGAATTGCGGTCCACGGGGTGACCGATCACGAGGTCCGCTTCGGCATCGCGGCGCCGTTCAGCGGCCCGGCCAAGGAGCTCGGTCGGCAGATGAAGCTCGGTCTCGACACCGCGTTCAACCTCACCAACGACTCCGGGGGGGTGTACGGGCGCCAGCTAAAGCTGGTCGCCGCCGACGACGGCTACGAGCCGGCCCGCACCGCCGAAGCGGTGCGCCAGCTCTACGACAAGGATCAGGTGTTCGGCATGGTCGGCAATGTCGGCACCCCGACCGCTGCGGTGGCGCTGCCCTATGCGCTCGAGCACAAGATGCTGTTCTTCGGTGCATTCACGGGCGCGAGCCTGCTCCGCCGGGATCCGCCGGACCGCTATGTCTTCAACTACCGTGCGAGCTACGCGGAGGAGACCGACGCGGTGGTGCACTACCTGGTCAAGGTGCGGCGGGTCCGGCCGGAGGAGATCGCGGTCTTCGCCCAACAGGACTCCTACGGCGATGCCGGATTTGCCGGGGTCACCAAGGCGATGCGCTCGCTGCGCGCCGACGCCGCGGCGACGCTGCGGCTCAACTACAAGCGCAACTCGATGGACGTCCAGGAGGCGCTCGCAGGGCTGCGCGCGCACCGCGGGCCGATCAAGGCGGTGGTCATGGTGGCGACCTACCGGGCGGCGGCGAAATTCATCGAAAAGGCGCGCGACGTGTTCCCGGGGATGATCTTCACCAATGTGTCGTTTGTCGGCAGCACGGCGCTCGCCGACGAGCTGATGCTGCTCGGGCCGCGCTACACGGCCGGCGTCATCGTGACCCAGGTGGTGCCGGCGGTGAACAGCTATTCGACGGCGATCCTCGAATACAAGTCGGCGCTGTCCAAATACTTCCCCGGCGAGGCGCCCGACTACGTGTCGCTCGAGGGCTACGTCGCCGGCAGCGTGCTCGCCCAGGCGCTCAAGCGCGCCGGGCCGCAGCTCGACAGCGAACGCGTGGTGGAGGGGTTCGAAGGCCTGCGCAATCTCGACATGGGGCTCGGCACGCTGCTGACCTTCGGCCGCGGCGACCACCAGGGCTCGCACAAGGTGTGGGGCACCCAGCTCGACGAGAGCGGCCAGTATCATCCGATCGAGCTGCAGTAGGACGGGTCACCGGTCTGACCTGATCGCGGCCCGCTCGGGAGCTGTCGGCCGGGAACGGCGCAACGCCAGGTTCGTGCGCGCCGGGTCCGATGTCGTTTTCGC
>JBEKZK010000504.1:0-4372 GCA_049509935.1 Xanthobacteraceae bacterium
TGGGTCGCCGAGCGCACCGACAGCACCGAGGCCGCCTAAAGCATGTCCCGGCGAAGTGGACCCGGTTCGCCGATCAAGGACATGCGCAAGAAGGGAATCTACAGCGCTTCCCGGGTCGAGGCGCCGCAACAGTGGTTCGCCATGACCGGGAAGCGCTGTAGCCCACGGATTGATCAATCCGGCACGAAAGTGTTGTGCCCGTCGCGGTGATGCACCATCCCTCCGCGGCCGAGACTGTCGCGGTCGCGCAGGTCGACCAGCGTCGCGTTGTCGGCCGGCGCGTTGGCGAGGAAGCGCGCGCCCGAGGCCTCGAGGCGCCCCAGCACGACGGCGAATTCCGGCGCGCTCTTGCCGTGCATCACCGTGTAGGTCTCGATCCTGGCCCTTCCGGCGGGCTGCTCGGTGAACGGCGCCTTGGGCAGCGCGTCGAGCTCGGCCTGCAGGACGCCGGGACTCTCGCGCCGCCAAGCTCCGGCGACCGGCACCGTCGCGTAGACGCCGAACGAATGTTTTGTCACGTAGTTGCCGTTCGCCGTCACCAGCCCGAAGCTGCCGGGAGCGGCGCGCAGCCGCCGCATCATCTGCGAGATGGAATGGGTGACGTAGTTGTTGCCGGGGCCGCCGAAATACGGCAGGCCGCCGGTGATGGTGAGCCCGCGCGGATCATCCTCCGCAAGCCCGATCTCCTCACATCCGATCTCCACCGCCGAGGGAAAGCAGCTGTAGAGGTCGAGCGCGCCGATGTCGGCGAGCGAGCGCCCCGCCATGGCGAGCGCCCGCCGCGCGCCGCCGCGGATCGCCGGCGAGGAGGCGAGATCGGCCCGCTCGCTGACGTACCAGTGATCATGGCCGTCGGCGCAGCCGTGCAGATAGACCCATTTGTCCTGCGCAATGCCGAGCTCGCGGGCGGTGCCGACCGACGTCATCACGAAGGCGGCCGCCTGGTCGATGAAGGCGTTGGCGTTCATCAGCCGGGGATACGGAAAGCCGACCCATCGGTTGTCGGCATCGACCGTCGCCAGCCGCTCGGCGGAAAAGCCCTGGCGCCGGGTCGCCAGCGGGTTTTGCGCCGCCACTGCGGCGAACCGCGCGAACAGGCGCCCCATGGCGCGCATGTGCTCGGGCACCGAGCGCTGGCGTCGCCCGCGGATCGCGTTCTCGAACAGCGGATACATGGTGATGGCGGCGCGCATGTTGTGGCGGTCCTCGTGGTCGCTCCACCCGCGCCGCGGCTCGCCGATCAGCTCCGGCTCGCCGCCCGGATCCTCGTGCCACGACACGTCGAGGTTGGCCCGCTCGACCCCGTGCTGGGTGCGCAGCGCCTCGCCACCGAGGACGATGGCCGCCCGCATCTCCCGGCGGGAGATCGCCTCGGCGAACTGGTTCACCAGATACTGCGGCATGTTCCCGCCGTTCCACGTATAGAGGTGGCGGCCTGCCGAAATGCCGAGCCGTTGCGCCACGCTGCGGGGCGGATTGGTCGAGGTGCCGAGGCGGGTGGCGAAGCGATGCGAGGTGTCGGAGAACAGGCGCAGCATCGCAACCGTGTCGATCGCCTGCGCAAGTCCCGGGGCGACCGCATCGGCGAGCGCCCGCCGCCCGGCTTCGGCGATCAGGTCGAACGGCGAGCGGCCGGCTTCCACCGGCGTCGTGAGGTCGGTGACGTCGCCGCAGCCGACCAGCACCGGCGTTGAATCTTCCGGCATTTTGGCTCCTCCCTGGTTCGCCGTGGCCCGCGCAAGGGCGCTCCATAGCCCGCGAAGACGGGCGTCAACGAAGCGCAAGGCGGGACCCGCGTCGTCGCGCGGCGCGGCGGCTCCCCGGATTTCATCCGGGCTACACGCATGCCCTAGCCCAGCGCTAGCGGCAGGGCCGGTCCGCACCCGGGCCAGTGGTTTTCGTTTGAACGCCGGGTGATTATCGTGGCACGTTCGGCGTTGGCAATGGGTCGGCACGAATCCGGCGCGCCAGCTACCGGGAGGAGCGTCGCGACATGGCTGCGAATGGCGGGTTTCCGTGCTGCCTGGAAGGTGTCCGCGTCCTCGACCTCACCCAGTTCGAGGCCGGTCCGTCGTGCACCGAGGCGCTCGCCTGGCTCGGGGCCGAGGTCGTCAAGGTGGAGAACCCGCAGGGCGGCGAAGCCGGCCGCTTCTCGCTGCGCGGAGCGTCCGGGCAGGGCCAGGACTCCTGGTATTTCCTGCTGTTCAACGCCAACAAGAAATCCATCACGGTCAATCTGAAATCCGCGCGCGGGCTGGCGCTGGTCAAGGACATGGCCGCCAAGGCCGACGTCTTCGTGGAGAATTTCGCGCCCGGCGCGATCGAGCGACTGGGACTGGGCTACGACGTGGTGCGCGAGATCAATCCCGGCATCGTCTATGCCCAGGTCAAGGGTTTCGGCACCGGCGGACCGTTCGAGAACAATCTGGCGTTCGACATGATCGCGCAGGCGACCGGCGGCGTCATGAGCATCACCGGCGAGCGCGACGGACCGCCGCTCAAGCCCGGCGTCACGCTCGGCGACACCGGCACCGGGATGCTGCTCGCCATCAGCATCCTGGCGGCGCTCTACCGGCGCAAGGGCACCGGCGCCGGCGAGCGCATCGAGATCGCCATGCAGGACGCCATGCTGCAATACATCCGGGTGGCGCTGTCCACCCAGGCGACCTACGGGGTGGCGGCGAGACGCAACGGCGCCAAGGTGCTGTCCGGCTTCGCGGTGCCGAGCGGCATCTATCAATGCAAGCCGGGCGGTCCCAACGATTACGTCTATGTCTACACCAGCCGCACCAACCCGGCCCATTGGCGCCGCCTGCTCGAGGTAATCGGCCGCACGGATCTGATCGGCGATCCGCGGTTCGAGACCGGCGTGGCGCGGCTCGACCGCGAGCCCGAGGTCGACGCCATGATCGGCGACTGGGCCGCGAAGCGCGACAAGCGCGAGGCGATGCGCCTGCTCGGCGACGCCGGCGTCCCGGCCGGCGCCATCTTCGACACGCTCGAATTGACCAACGAGGCGGACTTCGAGCGGCGCGGCATCATGCAGACCATGGATCACCCGACCGTCGGGCCGTTCAAGATGCCGGGCTGGCCGGTGCGCTTCGGCGGGCGCACGTCCGAGGTCAAGCCGGCGCCGCTGCTCGGCCAGCACACCAGCGAGGTGCTCGGCGAGTGGCTCGGCCTGCAGGACGCCGAGCTCGATGAGCTCGGCAAGGACGGCGCGATATAGGGCGATGATTGTGGGGTGGGCAAAGCGAAGCGTGCCCACCACACCGCAAGACGGTGGGCACGGCGCAAACGCGCCTTTGCCCACCCTACGGGACTGCCGAGGTCGACCAGTTCGGCAAGGACGGCGCGATATAGATCAACCGAAGGAACACGACGTGGCAGACATCACCGGTTCGGAAATCCTGGCAAAAGCGCTGAAGAACGAAGGAACCGACATCCTGTTCTTCCTGATGGGCGGGCCGATGCTGCTCGCCGAATCCTCCTGCATCAAGGAGGGCATCCGCCCGCTCGACGTGCGCCACGAGCAGTCGGCCGCCTTCATGGGCCAGGCCTACAGCCGGCTGCTGCAGAAGCCCGCCGTCTGCATGGCGGCGAGCGGCCCCGGCGTGATCAATCTGACCACCGGCATCGCCAACGCGCTGATCGACTGCTGCCCGGTGGTGGCGGTCGGCGGCTCGAGCCCGATCGGGCAGAACGGCCGCCAGGTGTTTCAGGAGATCGACCAGCTCGCCATCATGAAGCCGTGCACCAAGTGGGCCGACCGCGTCTACAACCTCAAGCGCATCCCCGAGCAGGTGAACTACGCGTTCCAGAAGGCGATGAGCGGCAAGCCCGGCCCGGTCTATCTCGATTTCCCCGGCGACGTCCTGTACGCAAAAATCCCCGAGGAGCAGGTCGACTGGAGCCTGAGCGGCCGGCCGCTGCTCAACGCCCGCCCGCTCGGCGATCCCAACAAGGTCGACGAGCTCATCGGCGCCATCGCCAAGGCGAAGCAGCCGATCATTCTCACCGGCAGCGGCGTGATCTGGTCGCAGGCGTGGAGCGAGCTGCAGACCTTCGTCGAGCAGACCGGCATCCCGTTCTATACTACGCCGCAAGGCCGCGGCGTGGTGCCCGACGACCATCCGCTGTCCTATCTCAGCATGCGGTCGACGGCGTTCCGCGAGGCCGACCTGATCATCGTGATCGGGACGCGGATGAACTACATCATCGGCCACGCGGCGCCGCCGCGCTTCAACGGTGGCGCCAGGATCGCGCGCATCGACATCGACGCCGACGAGATCGCCACGGCTCCGCGCAAGGTCGACATCGGCGTGGTCGGCGACTGCCGGGCGGTGCTGCGGCAGCTCATCGATGCGGCCGG
>JBEKZK010000505.1:0-4371 GCA_049509935.1 Xanthobacteraceae bacterium
CGCCCCGATGTCGGCGGCGATCGCCGGCAGCGAGGTGGCGATCACCGTCGAGTCCATGTTCTCCATGAACAGCGCGACCGCGACGATCAGCGGCACCAGGCGGTCGGCTCGTCGGATCATCGTTCCTTGAAGCACCCTCGCCCGATGCCGGCGGCAGCCGCCATCGAGCCCATGCCCTCCTCGACAGCGCGACCGCGGCGATCGCCGGGACCAGACGATCGGCTCGTCGGATCAGCTCGGCAGTCGATCAGTTCGCCACGCCCTCGACGATGAACAGCGTCGACTTCGAGGCCTTTTGTCGGATTGGGATGAGCTGTTGATAGGCCGGCGAATTGTACCAGGCAAGCGCCTTGTCCATGCTGTCGAACGCGATGATCGCAACGCGCGGAGGCGCGTCGCCCTCGAGGGCGGCCACCTTGCCGCCGCGGACGATGGGCCGGCCACCAAATGGTTGCAGCGTCGCCGGGACGTTGGGACCGTACTCCTTCCTGAAGGTGTCCATGTCGTGAATGGCCTCTTCGGCCACCAGATAGGCCGGCGGCGCGCTCTGGGCTCGCAGCGCAGTCGTGAGCCCGGCGCCGGCCGCCAGCCCGACGAGCAATACCGAGGCGAAGGCGAGGCTCGATTTCACGTTCATGTTTTCTCTCCGTGGTCGGTTGCGTTGATGCATTCTCATCGCGGCGGCGGGCCGCCGGCGGCCGCCCAGCCATCCCGCATCAGTCCGATCGCGGCCTGGTAGACGTCCTCCGGCCGCGCGAACAGCGGTCGCCACACCTTGGTCGCCGCGGCGAGATCGGGCAGCGCCTGTCCGAACGCCTCGACGGTCAGCCAGCCGTCGTAGCCCGATCGCTTGAGGGCGTCGAAGACCGCCTGGAATCCCACCTGTCCGGTGCCCGGCGTCCCGCGATCATTCTCCGATATGTGCACGTGCCTGATCGCCGGCGCCGTCGCACGGATGGCCTCGGGCTGGCTCTTCTCTTCGATGTTGGAATGAAACGTATCGTAGAGATACCCGTAGTTCGGCTCGGCCACCCGCCGCACCAGCGCCTGGGCATCTCGGGCTGTGGTGAGAAAATAACACTCGAATCGGTTGAGCGGCTCGACCGCCAGCGCGACGCTGGCGCCGGCGGCGTATCTCGCCGCCTGCTTGTGGACCTCGGCGCAGCGGGACACCTCTGCGTCCGTCGGACCCTTTCCGGAAAACTCGCCGAGGGGCTGGTGGAAGGGGCCACAGAGAACGTCGGCACCGAGCGCGGCGGAACAGTCGATCGCCCATTTGAGATGGTCGAGCGCGGCGGCGCGGGTGGCCGCGTCATCGCTGATGGCGCTCTTTCCAGAGGGCATGATGGCGACGCTGCTGCAGGCGAGACCGCTGTCTTTCAGGCGGCGGCCGAGCCGCGTGTAATGGTCGACGTCACCCTCGAACAGCGGGATCTCCACCCCATCGTAGCCGGTCGCCTTCAGGCGATCGAGCACCGGCGCATGCTCGTCGACAACGTGGGTGGTCCACAGCAGAAGATTGAACCCGAGCCTCATGGCGTTTCCCCTTGCAGCAATTGGTTGTTAGCAGGCCCGCCTCCGATCCGGCGGGCCCGGTCGCCCGGATCATGATCGCGAAGCGAGCTTCTTTTGCAAAGCCTCGAAGCCGCCGACGAAGACCCCGTCACCTATCTGCGCCACCATCGCTTCCGCCGGGCCCGAGGTGACGTCGAAATCGGCCCACCATTCCGCGAAGGTGCGCTCCCCGACCGTGATCCGGGTCAGGCGAACCGTGGCCACGTAGTTCTTCACCGGCATCGGCGATTCCAGGATGTTGTAGACAAAGGTGTGATCGATGTCGGAGAGCGCCAGCAACTGTTCCCGCAGATGCCCGCCGTCCTGAAGATAGAAATTGCGCACGCAGCCGATCGCATCCGACGGACGACCGCCCTCGATCTCGCTGCGCGCGATGGCGGGGTGCCAGGCTGGCAACGCGTTGAAATCGCGGATCGTCGCCCAGACCGTGCCGATCGGCGCATCGATCACCGCGCTTCGGTAGGCTCTTACCATGATGTTCTCCCGGTCTCTGCCATCTTCATGAAACGATGTCGAGGAAGCTTGCCACCAGAGCTTGTGAGAACTCTGGATCGTTGATGTGATGCGGCAGCCGGACGAGACGACGATCAGACGTCTGCTGCAGCGTTCCTTCGATCGCCGCGAACAGCGCCGCATCCGCCGCGGGATCGTAGAAGGCCATGCCGGGAGCGTCGAGCATCGATACGCCGCGCTCGGGGATCAGGAAGCGGACCGGACCGCTGCAGCGATTGAGCTTCTCGGCGATCCACAGCCCGACTTGCCGGTTCTCCGCCGCATCGGTGCGCATCAAGGTGACCTGCGGATTGTGGCGATAGAGATTGCGGTCCCGGTAGCGCGCCGGCACCGTCTCGATCGCCTGGAAATTGACCATGTCGAGCGCGCCCACCGAGCCGACATAGGGGATCGCCGTGCGCTCGATGGCGCCCAACCGGTCGGGCCCGGCGCTGAGCACGCCGCCGAGCAGATGATCGCAGACCTCGGTCGTGGTGACATCGATGACGCCCTTCATGAAGGCGCTGTCCACCAGCTTCTCCATGGCGCGCCCGCCGGTGCCGGTCGCATGAAACACCACGCAATCGAAACGGTCCCTGAGCTGTGCCACGACCGCGGTGACGCAGGGGGTGGTGACGCCGAACATGGTCAACCCGATCGGCGGCCTGCCGGGGTCGGGGGGCGCGCCTGCCCGCGCCATGCCGACGATGCCGAAGGCGGCATTGCGCAGAACGCCGCGGCTGATTCGATTGAGCCCGGCGAGGTCGGTGACCGACGGAACCATCGCGATGTCGGCGACATCGAGGTAGGCCGAGATGTCGCCGGAGGCCAGCGTCGAGACCATCAGCTTGGGAATGCCGATCGCCAGTGCCCGCATGCCGCGAGTCACGATGGAGGTTCCGCCGCCGCCGCCGATGCCGAGGACCGCGGCGACGTCGTCGCGCGCCGTGATCCAATGGGCGAACGCTTCCCCCATCGCGCTCACTGCGGCACCGCGATCTGTCGCCGACAGAAAATCGGCACCCGCCGGATGGCCGGCCCCGACCTCCGTCCGTGCCACATCGACGTCGCACGACGGCGGGCGGATGCCGACGTCGACCACCAGCGGCCGGCCGCCCGCCTCGGCGACGGCGGCGCGCAAATAGCAAAGCTCTTCGCCCTTGGTATCGGCGGTTCCGACGACGAGGATGTGCTTCATGTCCGGCTCGCGTCGGGCGGCGAGAGGATGCGGTCGGGAGCCGGCGCAACGGGCGACACGCCGGAGTCGGGAGCCGCGACGATCTCTAAAGAAGCGGCAACGCTATGGGGGCGGACACATCCGGTCAAGCGCCGCACGCTCCTTGCGGTCTTCCCGATCCACGACGAGGAAGCATCATTCAACGAAAGTAGACATCTTTTACATTGATTCCGCGAGCGTCCTCACGGATATTCACCGTCACCGGGGAGAATGCCGCCGAACAGGCGCGACGGACCGCACGTGTCGGTCCACCGGTGAGGGAGGTCAGAGTGCGTTAAACGGCCCTCCGCGCGCGGGCCGGATTGGAACGAGCCGCCGCCGATCGCCGAGGTGGTTCGCATGACTGAAACAATCCAGGGAGGAACATGATGGCAATAGTGGGAAGAAGGACGCTTGTTTCGCTGATCGCGGGCGTCGCGCTGACGTCCGCCTTCGCGGCCTCGGCCGTCGCCGAGGAGCTCACCATCTTCTGGGCCGAATGGGACCCGGCCAACTATCTGCAGGAGCTGGTGAACGACTATACCAAGCAGACCGGCGTCAAGGTCACGGTCGAGACCACGCCCTGGTCCGACTTCCAGACCAAGACGTTCCGCGAGTTCGCCGCCAAGGGCAGCACCTACGACATGGTGGTCGGCGACTCGCAGTGGCTCGGCGCCGGCTCGACCGAGGGTCACTACGTCGATCTCACGGAGTTCTTCAAGAAGAACAACCTCGACAAGCTGATGCTGCCAGCCACGGTGGCGGGCTACGCCGAATACCCGCCGGGCAGCAAGAAGTACTGGGCGATCCCGCTGGAGGGCGATGCCAACGGCTGGGCCTATCGCAAGGATTGGTTCGAAGATCCCAAGGAGAAGGCCGCCTTCAAGGCGAAATACGGGTACGAGCTCGGCGTCCCGCAGGACTACAAGCAGTTGCGCGACATCGCCGAATTCTTCCATCGTCCCGATCAGAAGCGCTATGGCGTCGCCATCTACACCGACAACTCCTATGACGCGATCGCCATGGGCGTCGAGCAGACCATCTTCAGCTACGGCGGCGATCTCGGCGACTACTCGACCTACAAGGTC
>JBEKZK010000506.1:0-4368 GCA_049509935.1 Xanthobacteraceae bacterium
CCGAGGCCGGAGATGGCGCAGTACTCGGACGCGACCAAGTGGAACGCCTATCGGCAATTCCACTTGGTCGCCCGCAGTCGACCGCACGTGCCGACGGTTATTCCGCAGCGGCGGGGGCGCTTTCGAGCGCGTGGTCGTGGCGGAGCATCAGCGCGAGCCCCATGGCGATGATGCCCAGCGCCGCCAGCAGCAGCAGCCCGCCGGCGTAGGTACCGGTTTGGTCCTTGATCCAGCCCATCGCGTATGGGCCGGCGAAGCCGGCGAGGTTGCCGATCGAATTGATCACCGCGATGCCGGCGGCGCAGGCGGCTCCCGAGAGGAAGGCGGTGGGCAGGGTCCAGAACACCGGGAGGGCGGCGAAGATTCCGAACCCGGCCACGCACAGCGACATCATCTTCAGCGTCGGATCGTCGAGGGCGGTCGAGACCGCGATGCCGGCTGCTGCCACGAACAGCGGGAATGCGGTATGAAACCGCCGCTCGACCATGCGGTCGGAGCGCCGGCCCCACCACACCATGCTGAAAACGCCGACGACGTAAGGCGTGGCGGAGACGACCGTCGTCATGAACGTATTGAGGCCGAACGCCTTGACGATCTGCGGCAGGAAGAAGCTCAGCCCGTAGTTCATCGCCACCAGGCCGAAGTACACCACGCTCAGGCCGAGGACGCGGGGGTTCAGCAGCGACTGCGTCACGCTGTAGTCGTGGACCGCCTGACGCTGGCGCTGCTCGCGCTCGAGCCGCCCGGCGAGCCAGGTGCGCTCGTCCGCCGCGAGCCATGCCGCGTCGGCCGGCCGGTCCGTCAGGTAGAAGAAGACCACCACCGAGAGCACGATCGAGGGGACGGCCTCGATGATGAACAGCCACTGCCAGCCGGCGAGCCCGAGGCCGCCGTGCAGGTAGAGCAGCACCCCGGAGATGGGCGCGCCGATCACGGTGGAGAGCGGGATGGCAGCCATGAAGTAGCCGACGATGCGCGCCCGGTAGAGCGCCGGGAACCACAATGTCAGATAGAAGATGATGCCGGGGAAGAAGCCGGCCTCGGCAATGCCGAGCAGCACGCGGACGAGATAGAAGCTGTAGTCGTTGCCGAGCCCGGTGGTGCGGGAGATGGCGGGGATGAACGCCATGGCGCCCGACAGGATGCCCCAGCTCAGCATGATCCGGGCGATCCATTTGCGCGCGCCGAACCGTTCGAGCATCAGGTTGGACGGGACCTCGAAGATGAAATACGCGATGAAGAAGATGCCGGCGCCGAGACCGTAGGCGGTCTGCGTCAGTCCGAGATCCTGGTTCATGGTGAGCGCGGCAAAGCTCACGTTCACGCGGTCGAGATAAGCGATGAAGTAGCAGACGATGAGGAACGGCACGAGTCGTTTCGAGACCTTGGCGATGGTGCGAGCTTCCACGGCGTCCATGTGCGTGTTTCCTCTCCGTCCGGGTGTGTGCCATCCCCGGTCACTGCTTTAAGTTTGATCGGCCAAATTTATCGGCATACCCGGTGGTACACAAGTGTTGCGTGACGCGGAATCAGAGGACGGGAGGCCCGTCGGAGCGGGCGGAGGGGGTGGGATTCGAACCCACGAGGGAGCTCGCGCCCCCTGGCGGTTTTCTAGACCGCTGCCTTAAGCCACTCGGCCACCCCTCCGTGAGGTCTCTCACCGCTCGGTCTGTGCCACCGCGATGACCTGCGGCGGCGGCGGCGTCGCATAGAGGCCGTCGACCAGAGCGGCGCGACGCCGCAAGACCGCACGTTGATTGATCGAGCCCTTGTCGGTGACCTCGCCGGCGTCGAGCGAAGGCGGCTCCTCGAGCAGCACGGCGCGGCGCACGCGGTTGGAGCTGCCGGTGCTCTCGCGCGCCAGCGCATCGAGGCGACGCTGAAACTCCGGTCGCACCCGGTCGAGCACCTGGCCGGCGGAAGCATCGGCCGGGAGCAACGCGAGCCGTCTGCAGGCGTCGACGTTGGGAAAGACCAGCACCGCAATGTCGTCGCGATCGAGCCCGGCGACCACGACGTCGCGAACGAGCGGAGCGAAGCGCTCGATGAACCGGACGCGCAGCAGTCCGACGTTGACCCAGGTGCCGCTCGACAGCTTGAAGTCCTCGGCCAGTCGTCCGTCGAACAGCAGGCCGGTGCCGGGATTGGCAGGATCCTCGAACCGGAGCGCGTCGCCGAGCCGGTAGAAGCCTTCCGCATCGAATGCGGCCTCCGTCAAGGCCGGATTGCGCCAATATCCCGGGGTGATGCTCGGACCACGCACCCGGGCTTCGAGCTTTTCGCCTTCCGGCACCAGCTTGACCTCGACGCCGGGCGGCGGCAACCCGATGTTGGTCGCCTCGTCGGTGTCCCAGGTCCGGCCGAACGCGTACGGGCCGGTCTCGGTCGATCCCAGTCCGGTGAGGAACGGAATGCGCTCGCCGCATGTCCGCGCCGCCAGGATGCGCATCTCCTCGAAGACATGCGGCGCGATGCCGGCTCCCGCATACCACAGCACCCTGAGGCGGCTGAAGAAGTTCCGGCGCAGCTGCGGCTCGCTGCGCAGATACGGCAGTAGCGCCTCGAATCCCCTCGGCACATTGAAATACCAGTTCGGCGCCACCTCGCGCAGGTTGCGGACGGTCATCTCGATCGCCCCGGGCAGCGGCGTGCCCTCGTCGATGTACAGCGTCCCCCCGTTGTACAGCACGATGCCGACGTTGTGATTGCCGCCCGCCGTGTGGTGCCACGGCGCCCAGTCGACGATCACAGGCGCCTCGTCCTCGAAGTAGGAGAGCGCGTGCCGGATCATCTCCTGATTGGAGCACCACATGCGTTGCGTGTTGATGACCGCCTTCGGCATGCCGGTCGAGCCGGAGGTGAACAGCAGCTTGGCGATCGTGTCGGGTCCGACCTCGGCGTGCGCGGCATCGACGGCCGGCGTCGCGGCGAGACCGGCAAGATCGGAAAATGCGGTCGAACGCCGGCTCGCCAGCGAGCCGCGTCCGAGCACGACCTCGACGTCCGGCCCCGCCACGGCGTCGATGGCCCGCGCATAGCCGGGGTCGGCCGCGAAAACCAGGCCGGGAGTCGTCAGATCGAAAATGTACCGGAGCTTCGCCAGATCGGTCGAGATCAGCGAGTAGGCCGGCGAGACCGGCGCATAGGGAATGCCGACGTAGTTCGCGGCGAGCCCGAGCAGGGCGTGCTCGATGTCGTTGCCGGACAGGATGACGATCGGACGGTCCATGGACAGATCACGGCGGATCAACGCTTCGCCGATGCGGCGCACGCAATCGAGCGCCTCGGCGTAGCTGATGCGGCGGCAGCCGCCTTCGACGAGGCGCTGCGCGAACAGGGCGCGGTCCGGCGCCCGGGCGGCCCAGTGCACGAGCCGCTCGGTGAGCTTCTGCGGATACGGGCCGAGCTCTTCGGCCGACTGCAGATAGATGGTGCCGTCCGGCCTGCGGTCGGTCACGACGGTGGCGCGGCCGAGGCGCACGGGCCGCTGCGGCGTCGCCGCCAAGGCGACGTCGCGTTCGGAATGGGACACGCCTTCTTCCTCCCTGGCGGGTCGTTCGAAGCGGCGGCCTTGATACTCCTCCGTCCATGGTGGCTGCAAGCAGGGCGGGAGCGATCGTCGAGGGCGCGACGGCAGAATTCCCGGCCGAAACCCGGTTGGAGGCTGCGGGTTTCCCCTCACGTCATCATCACGTCGTCGAGCACGGGGCGTCCTTCAAGGTCGCGACCGAGGACGGCACCACCTACATCGCCAGGGTGGTCGGCGCCGATCTGCGAACGGATCTGGCGCTGCTCAAGGTCGATGGGAGAAACGATTTCCCCTACGTGAAGTTGGCCGACCACGAGCCGCACATCGGCGACTGGGTGATCGCCGTGGGCAATCCGTTCGGCCTCGGCGGCACCGTGACGGCGGGCATCGTCTCGGCGCGCGGCTGCCATATCGCCCCCGATTCGTTCGACGACTTCATTCAGATCGATGCACCGATCAACCGCGGCAACTCCGGAGGCCCGAGCTTCGACGTCGCGGGAAACGTGGTCGGCGTCAACACGGCGATCTACTCCCCGTCGGGCGGCTCGGCCTTGGCCTCGCCCCGGCCGCCACCGTCGAGGGGGCGGGGAGCAAAGGCGTTGTCGTCACCGAGGTCGATCCCAACGGGCGGGCGGCCGAGAAAGGGCTCGCCGCAGGCGACGTCATCCTCGATATCGGGGGAACTCCGGTCGGCACAGCAGCCGGCGTCCACCGCGCCATCGGCGAGGCGCAAAGGAGCGGCAAGCGTGACATCCTGATGCGCGTGGAGACGACCGACCACAGGTACCGTTTCGTGGCCGTGTCCATTGCGGCGAAGCATCAAACGTTCTGGGGCCGGC
>JBEKZK010000507.1:0-4367 GCA_049509935.1 Xanthobacteraceae bacterium
CCTATGTGGTGGTGGGGCGCCGGGCAAACCAGCTGGCGACCGGCCTCTGCCTGATGTTCTTCGGCGCGGGCTCGAGCGCACTGATCGGCCGGCCATTCGTCGGCACCCTGATCACCGGTCTGCCGCGACTGCATCTGCCCGGCCTCAGCGCCGGCGCGGCGGCGCGGCTTACGAGCTACGACATCCTGGTCTATCTCGCGGCGCCGACCGCGATCCTGGTGTGGTGGCTGCTGTTCCGCACCCGCTGGGGGCTGGTGGTGCGCGCGGTCGGCGAAAACCCGGCGGTCGCCTATGCGGCCGGGCGCCGGCCCGCAGCGGCGCAGTACCAGGCCCTGGCACTGGCCGGCCTGCTCGGCGGCATCGCCGGCGCCCATCTGTCGCTGGCGCTCACGCTCACCTGGGCCGAAGGCATGACGGCGGGGCGCGGCTTCATCGCCATCGCGCTGGTGATCTTCGCCCGGTGGAACCCGCTCTGGGCCATTGCGGGCGCGCTGCTGTTCGGCGGCGCCGAGGCCCTTCAGCTGCAGCTCCAGGCCGCCGGCGCCGACGTCTCGCCGTTCCTGATGAGCATGGTCCCCTACCTGCTCACGTTCGTGGTCCTCATCCTGTGGGGATGGAGCCGGCAATCGGCCGCGCCCGCAGCGCTCGGTCGAACCTGGTTCGGTGTGGAATAGGACGCAATATGGCCGTCGGCGGCGCGTTTCGCGTCGCCGCCAACATGAGGAGAGCACGATGGCAAGGACAGCGGTTCTGCTGGTCGCGTGGGCGGCGCTGGGTTTGTTCGCCGCCGGTCCAGCGTCAGCTGAGGACAAGCCCGCCCTGACGGTGGGGGCGATCTATGTCGGCAGCGTCAACGACTACGGCTACAACCGGGCCATGAAGGACGGCCTCGAGGAGATGAAGAAGGCGATTCCCGGCCTCACCCTCATCGAGGCGGAGAACGTGCCGGAGACCGCGGAGTCGGAACGGATCATGGAGGGCATGATCCAGCAGGGCGCCAAGCTGATCTTCGCCACCAGCTTCGGCCATCAGCAGTTCGCCTTCAATCTCGCCAAGACCCACCCGGATGTCGCCTTCGAGCATGCCGGCGGCTGGATGCAGGCGGCGAACTTCGGCAATTTCTTCGGCGCCACCCAGACCGCCTGGTACCCCATGGGCGTCGCGGCCGGAAAGATGACCAAGTCGAACACGCTGGGCTTCGTGGTCGGAGTGCCGATCGGCTATGCGATCGGCAACGTCAACGCGTTCGAGATGGGCGCGCGCTCGGTCAATCCGCAGGCCACCACCCGGGTGGTGGTGACCGGCGGCTGGGCCGACAAGGCCAAGGAGGCGGCGGCCGCCAACGCGCTGATCGATCAGGGCGCCGACGTGGTGACCATGCACGTCGATTCGCCGGCGACCATCATCCAGGTCGCCGAGCAGCGCCAGGCCTACTCGATCGGCTTCCAGTCGATCGAAGCCCGCCAGCTCGCCCCCAACGGCTGGCTGACCGGGCTCGGCTTCACCTGGGGACCGTTCATGACGGCCACCGCACGCGCGGTGATCGCCGGCACGTTCAAGCCCGCCATGGTCCGCCAGGGGCTCGGCCAAGGCATGATGGGGGTGGCGCCGTTCGGCAAGGCGGTGCCGGCCGATGTCCGCGAGCTGGTCACCGCTTCGGCGGACAAGGTCGGCAAGGGCTTCAATCCCTTCACCGGGCCGATCACCGACAATGCCGGCGCGATCCGCATCAAGGAGGGCGAATCCTGGGGCGGCGCCGACATGGGCAAGTTCGACTGGTACGTCGAGGGCGTGATCGGCAAGGCCAAATAGCCGCGGGCGCAGCTCGTAATCCGATCAGCAAGTGGAGCCGGCTCGGCGGTCGCAGACAGCGCCGCCGGACGACCGCGCTGTCGACATCACATTGCGGAGGGAGCACCCGTGCTCGACATCAACATCCCGGAAGTCGTCGCCGAGGTCACCGAAGCGTTCCGGCGCTACGAGCGTGCGCTGGTCGCCAACGACGTCGCGACGCTCGACATGCTGTTCTGGCATAGCCCGCACACGCTGCGTTTCGGCATCGGCGAGAACCTGTACGGCTACGACGCCATTGCGGCGTTCCGCAGCGGACGTCCGCCGATCAATCTGACGCGGCGGCTGATGAACATCGTCATCGTCAGCTACGGACGGGACATGGCGACCGCCAACACCGAGTTCCAGCGCGAGGGCACCAGGCTCACCGGCCGGCAGAGCCACGTGTGGCTGCGCACCGACGACGGCTGGCGGATCGTCGCCGCGCATGTGAGCCTGATGCCGGCACCGGCTGGGTGACGCGAGGCCGGGCAGCATGTCGGTCGGCAGAGAGTGCGGAGCGAGGCGAGGTCTCCGCGTCAGCCTGCGGCAAGCTCGGTCAGGATGTGTTTCACCGACGGGGTGACGATGGCGACGAACTGCGCTTCGCGCAGGCGCCGCGACGCCTCCGAGCCCACCACATAGCCGCGGGCGCCGAGCTGCAGCATCGCCGACTGGGTCGCCTCCAGGGCGAGCCAGGATATGTCCAGCCGGGTGCGCAGGACCTCGAGGAATGCGCCGCGATCGGGATCCTCGGCGTGTGCCGCATGGCTGGCGACGCGCCGCGCCAGCAGGTCGGCGCGCTCGTCGATCCGGTCGGGTCCGCAGGGCAGCAAGGCGGCCTGGCGGCGACCTCGGCCGTCGCCGCGCATCAGCTGCGCGGCGCCGCGCGCGGCGCCGAGTCCCATTCCGGCCTGCAGCAGAACGAACCCGCTGCGGATGCGCGGAACGAAGCGGCGGGCATCCTCGGTGATCACGTCGTCGTCGGCGACGAAGGCCTCGCGCAGCAGCACCGTATAGGTCCCGGTGCCCTCGAGCGCGATGAAATGCGCGTTGCGGGCGAGCGTCACGCCCTCGCCGCCGGCGCGGAGCACCGCCATGATCTGGCGGTCCGCGTTCTCCTCGAGCGCAAAGATGCCGGCGAACAGATGGCCATCGTCGAGGTTCGAAACCCATGGCAATCGGCCGGACACCCGATAGCCACCCGGCACCCGGCGACCGGACAGCGCCAGCGTCTCGACGCCCGCGTACGCTTTCATCGGATTGGACAGTGCCGTCCCGCCGAGCTCGCGCCCGGAGGCCACCGCATCGAGATGACGCTGCCGCGGCGTCGCATTGTCGGCGCGGTCGAGATACCAGACCAGCGCATCCTGACACCATGTGCAGAATGCGGTCGACAGGCAGGTCGCCCCGATCTCGCTCATCGCCTCGATGGCGGCGACGAGGCCGCGGCCCGCGGCCGACGTTCGCGCGTGACGGCTGAACGCGCCTGCCTCGCCGAGACGGCGCATCACGTCCTTGGGATAGAGCCCGTCCTCATCGATCCGCCGCACCAGCGGCGCCAGATCCTGTGCGACGACGGCGGCAACGCTCGCTGCGGCGTCCGCAATGGCAACGCTCGACCCCATCCCGATCGTCCTCAGGCGCGCGCGATCGACACGTCGACGGGATTGCGCACGGTGTTGAGGACCGGCGACCAGGCGGCCGCATGGGTCACGAGTTCGTCGAGCTCCGCTTCGCTCGCGCCCTCGATGTCGAGGCGCGCCTTGATCCGAACCGCGACCAGCCCCACCGGCTTGGGCGACAGATCACCGGTGCCCCAGACCGACGTGATGTTGATGTCGCCCTCGGTATCGACCTCGATCCCGCGCACGATCCATCCGCGGGCCACCGCATTGGCCTGCAGTCCGACCGCCACGCAGGTCCCGAGCGCCGCCAGCAACGCTTCCGTCGGATTGGGGGCGGTGTCATCGCCGAGCAGCTGCCTGGGCTCGTCGACCACATGCGCCGGCAGATCACGGACGTAGCTCAGATGGCGGAAGCGCCGCCCCTCGGCCACCGTCGTCGCGCGCACGGTGCGCACCGCGGCGGGATCGCTCCTGCCCTTCTCGCCCAGCGCCTGAAGCGCGGCGCGATCGATGGTCTCGAATGTCGAGACGATTTCCTTGGGCTTTGCAGACATCGGATTCTCCTTACTTGGTGGTCAGATCGAGGGCGTCCAGCGGGCGCGCGCGAGCGCCAGTCCGATCACGGCATCGAGCGCGTACCCGATGAGCCCGATCAGCAGCACCAGCGCCGCCAAGCGATCGTAGGACAGCGTGTCGCGGGCATCGTTGATGGCGTAGCCGAGGCCGCTGGTGACGCCGAGATATTCGGCCGGCACCAGCACCACCCAGGCGATCCCGAGCGCAAGGCGCAGGCCGACCAGGATGTCCTGGGCGATCGCCGGCACGATGACGGCGCGCAGCAGCGCCAAGCGGCGACCGCCGAGGTTGCGGGCCATGGCGAGCCAGACCGGATCGATGCGCTTCACCGCC
>JBEKZK010000508.1:0-4363 GCA_049509935.1 Xanthobacteraceae bacterium
CTTCTTGCCAAAGGTCAGTGGACCGAGATCGCTCATGCCCCACTCGCAAACCATCTTGCGCGCCAGCTCGGTTGCTCGCTCAATGTCGTTGCCGGCGCCGGTGCTCATCTGGCTGAGGAAAATTTCCTCCGCAATGCGTCCGCCCATCAGGATCGCGATGTCGGTTTCAAGATATTCCTTCGTGTAGTTGTGGCGGTCGTCGACTGGCAATTGCTGCGTCACGCCCAGAGCCATGCCGCGAGGAATGATCGTAACCTTATGCACAGGATCGGAATTTGGCAGCTTGGCCGCGACCAAAGCGTGTCCCGCTTCATGAAACGCCGTGACTTTCTTTTCCGCGTCGGAAAGAATCATCGACTTGCGTTCCACACCCATCAGAACTTTATCTTTGGCCACCTCAAAGTCATACATCAACACGGCTTTGCGATTCTGCCGCGCCGCCGCCAGGGCAGCTTCGTTGACCATGTTGGCCAAATCCGCGCCCGAAAATCCCGGTGTGCCACGAGCCAGAACGGAAAGATCAACATCCTCGGCCAATGGAATCTTGCGCGTATGCACCCGCAAAATCTCCTCGCGCCCGCGCACATCGGGACGGCTCACCACCACGCGCCGGTCAAAACGCCCCGGCCGCAGCAACGCCGGATCCAGCACATCCGGGCGATTGGTCGCTGCCATCAAGATGACGCCTTCATTCGATTCGAAGCCGTCCATCTCGACCAGCAACTGATTGAGCGTCTGCTCGCGCTCGTCGTTGCCGCCGCCGAGGCCGGCGCCGCGATGGCGGCCGACCGCGTCGATCTCGTCGATGAAGATGATGCAGGGCGCGTTCTTCTTCGCCTGCTCGAACATGTCGCGCACCCGCGAGGCGCCGACGCCGACGAACATCTCGACGAAATCAGAACCCGAAATGGTGAAGAACGGCACGTTCGCCTCGCCCGCGATGGCGCGCGCCAGCAGGGTCTTGCCGGTGCCGGGCGGACCGACCAGCAGCACGCCGCGCGGAATGCGTCCGCCCAGGCGCTGGAACTTTCCCGGGTCGCGCAGGAACTCGACGATCTCCTGCAGATCCTGCTTGGCCTCGTCGACGCCCGCCACGTCCTCGAAGGTGACGCGTCCATGGGCCTCGGTCAGCAGTTTGGCGCGCGACTTGCCGAACCCGAGCGCCTTGCCGCCGGCGCCCTGCATCTGGCGGGACAGGAAGATCCACACACCGATCAAGGCAATGAACGGCAGCCAGGAGACCAGCAGCGATACGAACCACGGGACCGGGTCCTGCTGCGGCTTCGCCGAGATCGACACGCCCTTGTTGTAGAGCCGCGACACCAGCGTGGGGTCGCTCGGCGCATAGGTCTGGAAGGTCCGTCCGTCGCCGAACGTCCCGTGGATCTCCGGGCCCTGGATCACGACATCGTGCACGCGACCCTGCTCGACCTCGTTGAGCAGCTGCGAGAACGAGATGTCCGTCGAGGTGGTTCGCTGACCGGGGTTCTGGAACAGTGTGAACAGAGCGAGCAGCAACAGGACGATGATCACCCAGAGGGCGAAATTGCGCAGGTTCGCGTTCATCCCACGTCCTTCATGACGCGCCGCGTGACTTCGGCCGTCAGTTCACCGTCGCCGCGCCATCGCGGCACCCTGTCCATCCGGCGCCATTCGGCAGAAAGCAAGCTCGGCAATGCGCCCCGACACGTTCCCGGCGCCAGACCCGGCGGGCAATCCAGACGGCCGAGCTCGTGTCCCGCTCGGCCCGACGACGCGCCAAACGCCAATGTAGGTCCGGTGCGGCGTTCTGCCAAGGGAATGGGCCGAATGTTCGGCATAGTACCGAGACTTCGTGAATGGACCATTCGCGTTTCGCGGGCATTTGCGCAGCGAAGTGTGGGTCGAGCCGCCGGCAAATCGGCTGCGGCCGACCTCGGCAAGGTCCTGGATCGCGCGCGGCCGGACCGCGGTGAAAGCGCGCCGATCCTCAGATTCAGAGGACGTCCTGACGGCTGGCACCGTTGGCGAACGCGCGCTGGCGCCGCCGCGGCGCCGGCGCGATGACCAGCCGCCCGGCCTCGAGCGTTACCATGGCACCCGCCAGGGTGCGGCGCAGGCGATGCGGTCCGCCCGATCGGGCGGCTTCCAGCGCATCGAGCAGGACCTCGAGCTTGGCGAGCTCGACCGGGCCTTCGTAGGCCTTGCGGGTGATCACGCGGTGGAGCACCCGGAGCGCTACCTCGGCGGGGAGCCGCGAGAAGCCGGCGGCGTCGATCACGATGCCGCCGGAAGCGGGCGGGCTCGCAACCGAGACCTGCACCAGGGCCTCGGTCGTCGCCGCTTCGAGCGCCGCGTCGGCGCGGGCCAATCGGCGGGCCAGCCTCGCCAGGCGCGCCGAATCGAGCCCTTCTGCCGCGAGCGCCGGCATCAGCCCGCGCAGCCGCACCCTGGTGAAGCGCGGGTCGTGGTTCGAGGCATCGTCGACGAACGGGATCTGCGCCGCTTGCAGCGTGGCAATGAGCCGCGCCTTGGGGAGATCGAGCAGCGGCCGCACCAGGACCAGCCCGTCGAGCGGGCTCGCTCGCGCCATGCCGGCGAGCCCGGCAAGGCCGCTGCCGCGGGCGAGGCGCAACAGCACCGTCTCGGCCTGATCGTCGCGGGTATGGGCGGTGAGCACATGGCCGGCGCCCGCCTCGCGGGCGGCCTCTGCCAGGAGCCGATAGCGGGCATGCCGGGCCGCCTCCTGCAGGCCGGTCGGCGGCTTCGGCCCCAGCCAGCACAACGTGCGGTGCGGGACTCCGAGGCCGCTGGAGACCCGCTCGACGGCGGCGGCCTCGGCGGCAGACGGGGGCCGCAACCCATGGTCGACCGTGGCCGACATCAGTGCCGGGCCGGTTTCGCGCGCCGCCCGCCACTGTGCCGCCAGGTGCAGCAGAGCCATCGAGTCGGGGCCGCCGGAGACGGCGAGCAGCAGCGTCGGGGTCCGGTCGAGATCGGCGAAAAGAATGCAGGCTTCGGCAGCCGAGACCGGCGCCGCGTCAGCAGTGCTCACGCTTCTGTTCCCGCTCGACGCCCTGCTTCACGGTCACCGAGGCGCGGGGATACTTGCGACCGATCTCGCCCAAGGTTGCGCAGGCCGCCTCCTTCTCGTTGAGGGCGGCGAGCGACTGGCCGAGCCGCAACAAGGCATCCGGTGCCTTGCCGGCCGTCTCGTACTTGGTCGACACGGTCAGGAACGATTCGGCGGCATCGCGATAGCGCTGGCGCTGGAACAGCGTCTCCCCCAGCCAGTAGTGGGCGTCGGCCGCGAGGCGATCGCTCGGATGCTTCTTCAGGAAGGCGCGGAAGCTCTCCTCGGCGAGCGCATAGTCCCTTCTGAGCACGTAGCCATAGGCGAGATCGTATTCGTCCTTGGGCGAATTGCTCGGCGCCATCACCATCTGCTCGGCGCCACCGGTTGCGTTCGGGTTGCGCGGTGGCGGCGGTGGCAAGGCCCCCGCGGCACCCGGCGCCGCCACGGCCTCGTTGGCCGGCGGGCCGCCGGCCGACAGATCGAGCGGCGCGCCGGCCTGGCGCCCGCCGGGAGCGCCCACGTAGGGAGCCTCCTCCTGGAGGATCGCACCGGGCGGCGGGGCGGCGTTGGACGGAACCGAGCCGAGAACCCGCGGGACGCCCGGGGCACCGGGATTCTGCGCCGGATCGAACGCATCGCCGCGGCGGGGGATCGCACCGGGCGCCGCCGGCGGAGCCGCCGCGATCACGGCGGGACCCGAGAGGGGCGGCGGTGGCCCGCCGGCGAGCGGCGGGGCGAAGGGTGGAGGCGCCCCCTGGGCCACCCGCGGCCCCTTGGGCCCGTCCGGCTCGTCGGTCAGCCGACGGATCTGCTGCTCGAGCTGCTGGTTGCGATACTGCAATTGCTCGACCAGTCCGGTGAGCTGGCGAATCTCGTTCTCCAGGCGCTCGAGGCGCACCGCGAGGTCCGGCGCCGACGCCTGGGCGACCGCCACCGGCGCCTGCTCGCGCCCGGCACGCCCGGACTGGCCCCCGGACTGGCCGAAGATGCGTTCGAAGAATTGCGAGGTGTCGCGTCCGAGCGCGTCGAGCCGTTCCGATCCGGCGCTCGACGGCGCCGTTTCGGCTGGCGCCTGGCTGGCCGCACTCTGCGCCCAGGCAGGTGCGATACAGGCAGGTGCGATGAACGCCAGCATCGCACCTGCGAGAGCGGCCCATTTCAGCACGTCAGGACACCAATGGCTCATCGACGGATGGTCTGGTCGGGAGATTCGCTGTTTCCTATCATATCGAACCGAGTTCGACCAAAATGTGTTCCGGGATCTCGTGTAGCGCATGTTCTTCCCGGCGAACCGGCGGCCACTTCGCC
>JBEKZK010000509.1:0-4350 GCA_049509935.1 Xanthobacteraceae bacterium
CGCGGAGACGATCGAGGAGGCACGCAAGCCGACGTGGCTGGGCGTCGTGCAGACGACCACGTACGACGGCAAGTCGGACGATCTGGTGACCGCCGGCTTCGGGGCGGCGGCGCTGTCCGCCGCGGTTCCGGCCGTTCCGTTGGCCGACAGGCTGCATCCGACCGCGGCCGAGCTGCGGCGCGCCGCCATCGCGACACATCTCGACCCCGGCGAGGGGTTTGGCCGGCTGTTCGGTCCGGACATCGACGAGGCGACGGGCACGAGATTCGACGACGACGGCCGGATCCCCGGAACCGAGTATCTGGCCTTCGCGGACAACGGCAGCGGCCGCGAGAACGTCGCCATGCTGCTGCAGGTGCCGGCGAGCTTCGACCCGGAGACCAACCGCTGCATCCTCGTGGTCCCGATCAGCGGCTCCTCCGGCGTCTACAAGAACGTCGTCGATCTCGGATTCTGGGGCCTGCGGCGGAGCTGCGCCGTGGTCTACACCGACAAGGGCCTCGGCAACGGCTTCCACGATCTCGACTCCGACACCGTCGGCCTGATCAGCGGCGAGCGCGTGCCGGCCGCCGAGGCGGACGGGCTCTCGCAGTTCACCGCCGATCTCGACGCTGGGCACCGGCAGGCGCTCGCCCTCGCCTATCCTCACAGAATCGCGTTCAAGCATGCCCATTCCAGGCAGAACCCCGAGGCCACGTGGGGACGCGACGTGGTGCGGGCTGCGCAGTTCGCGTTCTACCAGCTCAACGAGGAGTACGGCGCCGGCAGGGCCGTGCCGCCGCTCACCCGGGCGAACACGACGGTGATTGCTACGGGCATATCCAACGGCGGCGGCGCGGCGCTCTACGGCGCCGAGGCCGATACCGGCGGGTGGATCGACGGGTTCGTCGCGGCCGAGCCGCAGGTCCAGGTGAAACCCGACGACCGCGTCAGCGCGACCCGCGCCGGACGAGCCATCAAGGGGAGCGGAAGACCGCTGGCGGACTACTTCAGCTTTGCGATTCTCTATCAGCCCTGCGCCGCGGTCGCGACCCCCGACGCGCCCTTACGCTCCACGCTGACGTTCGCGGAAAACCGCTGCCAGTCACTGAAGGACAAGGGGCTGTTGACCGGCGCAAACTTGGAGGCGCAGGCGCGCGAGGCGCTGGATAAGCTTCGCGACTACGGCTGGGAGCCGGAGAGCGACATCCTGCACGCCTCGCACTACGCCATGGCGCCCGACGCCACCGCCGCCAAATACCTGAGCGACCACGGCCGCTTCGGTGTCGAGGACCGGCTGTGCGGTTTCAGCTTCGCGGCGGTCGATGAGGACGGCCGGCCGACCACCGCGCCCGCCGACCTCCTGGCGACCATCTTCGCCACCGCCCCCGGCGGCGCACCGGCCGGTGCAATCGACATCGTCAACGACCTCGACCCGACCGGCCCGCGCCGCAATGCCGTCTCGGCTTCCCCGAGCAGCAAGCAGCAGGACTACAATCTCGACGGCGCGCTGTGCCTGCGCGAGCTCGCCGTCGGCACGTCGGCCGACGCCAGACGCGTGCAGGACGGCGTGCGCGAGTTCCTGACCTCGGCCGATACCCACGGCAAGCCGGTGATCATCGTGCACGGCCGGGCCGACGCGCGGGTTCCGGTCGCCTTCAGCTCCCGGCCCTACGTGGCGCTGAACTCGCTGATCGACGGGCCCGACACCAGGGTCCGATACATCGAGCTTGCCAACGTCCAGCACTTCGGCACCACGATCCCCGGCTACGACAGCCGCTTCGTGAGCATCCTGCCGTACCAGCTCCAGGCACTCGATCTCATGTACGCGGCGCTGACCGAAGGGACGCCGCTGCCTCCGAGCCAGGTCGTCCACCCGGTCCCGCGCGGCGGCGAGCCCGGCCATGCGCCGCCGCTGTCGGTGCGCAACCTGCCGCCGATCAGCATGGACCCTGCGCCGGAGGCGCGCATTTCGGTGGCCGCAGGCGCGATCGAGATTCCGGAATAATCGCCCGGCGCCCACCGCCGCGGTACCAATGCCTCATCGGCCAGTACGCAGCGGCTGGCGAACCGGGCACTGGCACGCAACCTGAATCGATGCCATCAGGCGCTTGGCGAGCATCCGGTGCGGGTGCCACGCCAGGGGTCTCGGTTCATGCGTCTTTCGACCCGGTTCATGATCGCGATGATCGGCCTCGTAGTGCTGACCGTGACTGTCATCGCGGCCTTGAACTATCGCGTTTTCGAGGTGGCTGCCGGCAACCAGGCCTATGACCGGTTCCAACGGTTGATCGCCGGCATCGCGCAGAGCCTCGAGACCTCGACCGCGGACGCGCGCCCCGACCTGATCGCGCTGCGGGCATCGGCGCCGGCCGCTGGTATCGTCCGGGCGAGCCGTGCGGGCGGGGTCGATCCCGCCGACGGCACGACGCTCGAGGCGTGGCGCGCAAAAATGGCCACGCGCTGCGTCGCCGAGCTCACCGCCAAGGGGCTCTACCGGGAGTGCCGCTTCACCACGGCCGACGGCGGGCGCGACATCGTTCGCGTCGATCGTGGCGGCCCCGGCGCCGGCGTCCGCGTCGTACCGGACGACGAGCCGCCGCGGCGCGACGGCGCGGATCTTCTCCGGCAGACCATCGGGCTCGCGGACGGCGATGTCTTCGTCTCGGCGGTGGAGCCCGAGCGCCAGGCCGGCCCCGCCGAGACTGCCAATATCCCGATCCTCTGGGTCGCGGCGCCCGCCCCTTCGTTCGACGGGACGCCGTCGGGAATGATTGCGCTTGCCGTCGACCTGCGGCCGGCCTTCGTCAAGGCCCGCGCAGCCGCAATTCCGTCGCGACCGATGCTGCTCGCCGCGGTCCCGTCCCGGTCGATCTTCATCGTGAACGAGCACGGCGATTTCCTCGTCCATCCGAATCCAGCCCGCGAATTCGCCTCCGCGTCCGCCGCCACGCCGTTCCGCCTGGAGGACGAGTTCCCGAGCCTGGCCGGCACGTTGCAGGCGAAAGAGCTCGACCCGCGCCTCACGCGCGATCGGACCGGCGCGATATTCGCCATGGGGCTGGTCCCGGCGCGGCTTGCCGGCAGTACCCGGGTGGTCGCAATCCTGGCCGTTCCGCTGGCCGAAGCGCTCGCGATCAACAAGGCCGTTCTCAATACCAGCCTCATCGGCGGACTGGCCGCGCTGGTCTGCGCGATCATCCTCGCCATCATTGTGGCGCGATCGATGAGCAAGCCGATCGTCCAGATGACGAACGCGGTCACGGCATTCGCGCACGGCGAGCCGATGACCGTGCCGATCGGGCAGACCGGCGAAATCGGCGTGCTCGCCGCCGCGTTCACCCGGATGGCGGGGGATGTGACCGAGAAAGCCGCCGCCATTCGCCGCAGCGCCGAGATCCTCGACCTCATCATGTCACGCATGGCCGATGCGGTGCTGCTGGTCGACGACGCCGCCGCCATCCTGTTCGCCAATGCGGCGGCCGCGAGCATGCTCGGCGAGCGCGCCGCCGTCGGCTGGAATGCCTGGTCGGAAACCTATCAGACCTTCCAGGCCGACGCCGTCACGCCGCTGCGGGTGGAGGACTGGCCGCTGAGCCGCGCGATCCGTGGCGAGAACGTCGACAATTTCGAGTTCGTCTTTCGCGCCCGCGGCGACGAGCGGACCGTCCATATCATCGTCAGCGCCCGCCCGATCGCGGCGGCGGCCGATGCCCCGAGCGGCGCCGTCCTGGTGTTCCGCGATGTCACGAGCTGGAAGGAGACCGAGCGCCAGCTGCGCGAGGCGCAGAAGATGGAGGCGATCGGCCAGCTCACCGGCGGCATCGCCCACGACTTCAACAATATGCTCACCGTCATCACCGGTACGATCGACATCCTGATCAACGGCGTCGACGATCGCCCCTCGCTTGCGACCATCGCCCGCATGATCGACAAGGCGGCCGCCCGCGGCGCCGACCTCACGCGACAACTTCTCGCTTTCGCCCGCAAGCAGCCGCTGCAGCCGCGCGACACCGACATCAGGGCCCTGGTGGTGGAGACCGCAAAGCTGCTGCGACCTACCCTCGGCGAGCAGGTCGAGATCGAGTCGGCGTTCGAGGACGGGGCGTGGCGGGCGATGATCGATCCGACCCAGCTCTCATCCGCGCTGGTCAACCTCGCGCTCAACGCCCGCGACGCCATGCCGAACGGCGGCAAGCTGACGCTCGAGACCGCCAACGTGATCCTCGACGAGGCCTATGCCCGCACCAACCCTGAGGTGATGCCTGGTCCCTATGTGATGGTGGCGGTGAGCGACACCGGGATCGGCATCCCGGCGGCGCTGCACGACAAGGTGTTCGAGCCGTTCTTCACCACCAAGGAGACCGGCAA
>JBEKZK010000051.1:0-12817 GCA_049509935.1 Xanthobacteraceae bacterium
CGCCGCCGCGCTCGCCTATTTCGGCCACGAGCCGCGGCGGCTGTCGCTGGGAGAGATCGCGCTCCTGGTGGCGCTGCCGCAGTCGCCCGAAGTGCGGCGGCCCGACCGCTCGGCCGTGCTCGCGCGGCGGGCGCGCGACCGGGTGCTCGACCGCATCGCGGCGGCGCGGCTGACCCCGGCCGACGAGGTCGCGGAAGCCAAGCGCGAGCCGGTGCCCGATGCCCGCAAATCCATGCCGGCGCTGGCGCCCCACGCCGCCGACCAGGCCATTGCGGCGGCGCCGGACAGGAAGCTGCTGCGCCTCACCATCGAGGCCGGGCTTCAGCAGCGCCTCGAGGACTTGGCGCGCGAGCGGGCGCGCGCGCTCGGCCCCGACATTTCGGTGGCGCTGGTCGCGGTCGACAACGCCAGCGGCGAGGTGCTCGCCCGCGTTGCCTCGGCGGATTATTTCGATGCCCGTCGCGCCGGCCAGGTCGACATGACCCAGGCGCTGCGCTCGCCGGGCTCGGCGCTGAAGCCCTTCATCTACGGGCTGGCGTTCGAGGACGGGCTGGTGCATCCCGAGACACTGATCGATGACCGCCCGATCCGTTACGGCGCGTGGACGCCGGAAAATTTCGATCTCACCTTCCAGGGCACCGTAACGGTGCGCAAGGCGCTGCAGCTCTCGCTCAACGTGCCGGCGGTGGCGCTGCTCGAGGCGGTTCATGCCAGCCGGTTCACGGCGCGGCTGGGCGACGCCGGCGCGCCGCTGGTGCTGCCGCCGGGTGAGATCCCGGGCCTCGCCATGGGGCTCGGCGGGCTCGGCATCCGCCTTTCCGACCTCACCATGCTGTACGCCGGCCTGGCGCGGCTCGGCACCACGCTGGCGCTGACCGAGCGGCGCGACGATCCCAAGGCGGCGGCGCCGCGCCGCCTGCTCGATCCGGTCGCCGCCTGGTATGTCGGCAACGTGCTGATCGGCACCCCGCCGCCGGAAAATGCCGCCGGCGGGCGCATCGCCTTCAAGACCGGCACCAGCTACGGCTACCGCGACGCCTGGTCGGTCGGCTTCGACGGCAGGCATACGGTCGGCGTCTGGGTCGGCCGCCCCGACGGCGCCCCGGTGCCGGGCCTGATCGGCCGCGCCGCCGCGGCGCCGATCCTGTTCGAGGCATTCGCCCGCATGACCCGCCCGGTCGCGCCGCTGCCGGCTCCGCCGCGGGGCGTTATCGTGGCGGCGACATCGAAGCTGCCGCCTCCACTGCAGCGCTTCCGCCCCGGCGGCATCGGCCACGACAGCGAGACCCCGCTGCGCATCATGTTCCCGCCCGACGGCGCCCGGCTGGAGGTTTCCGACGGCGTGAGGTCCGATCCGATCGCCCTGAAGATCGCCGGCGGCGTGGCGCCGCTCACCGTGCTGATCAACGGCGTGCCGCTCGCCGACGCCGGTCCGCGCCGTACCCTGTCGTTCTCGCCCGACGGCCCGGGCTTCGTGCGGCTGACCGTAATGGACGCCCGCGGGGTGACCGACAGCGTCGTCGTGCGGGTACAGTAGGGCGGGTGGGACGCGTGCGGCGGGGTGCCGAAAAGGCTCGGCCGCAGCCTGATTTCCCAAAGGTCCATGTTGACGCGCGCCGAGCTGCGGGTTTCGCGCGCCGTCTACTCGTCCATCAGCGAATTCAAGTGGGCGTGACGCTCGTCCATCCGACTAAGCGATCCGTTCGATCTTTTCGATCGGGATGTCGTCCAACCGATCGGTCGAATTCCTTTCCGGTCCTGATCTGATCAGGGCGAAGACCGCCTCGTCAACACGAGCGAACGCGGCGTCCAACTGAAGCTCGCCGACGCGGCGAGTGACTGTCTGAAGCGACGAAGCGTCCCGATCGATGCTCTCCGGCGACCGGCGCCCGCGTTTGCGCGGTCGAGCCTTGGCGACGAGGCGGAACGGCAACCGCCAAATCCCCTGGTTCAACGCCGGCCGCTCCGCCACCAGGGCGTCGGCTTCCGGCCAATCGAGCAGCATCAAAGCGAGACACTGTCGAACCGCTGGACCGGGCACATGCCCTTCCAGCAGGAGCGTTGCGAGCTCCCGGGTGTTGCCCGACAACAGGTGTTCCAGAATCATCCGGTCGCGCAGGCGATCCGGCGGACGTGCGTCGCCGACGGCGTCGCGGGCTTCGTTGGCGGCTGGCAAACTCGACATGTTGTCGTTCTTTGTCATGGCGCCCTACCGGTTGCCATCAGTCAACACGCTCGAGCCTAACCGGGTTCCTGCGCACTGCACGCTTCGCTGCGACAGCATCGCGGCGGGCCAGCAGGAGGGCAGGATGCGACGACTAACAAGCGAGCTCGCTGCGAGCATCAAGCCACCTTCGGCGCCAGCCGCCTCACGCCACCTTCGGCGCCAGCCGCCTCACGCGAATCGACGCGGCGCGCGCGAACTTGCGCCAGGTCGTAATTCATCTGCATCCGGAGCCACGTGTCGGCGGCGCTCGAGCCGCACGGCCATCTCGGGCGACACTCGACGACGCGGTACAGCCGCAGCCGCGTGACACCCAGACCCTTGGCGGCCTCGGCGATCGACAGCCCCAGCTCCGCGATGTTGCCTCGCACCAGCTCGCCGGGATGAGCGGGATTCTTCATCGCCATCATGACTTCGTCCTTCAGTACGGTCAGCGCTTGTGGATGAAGCCCGGCCGTCGAGCCAACAATGCTCTGAAGTCATCAACAACCGCATTGAATAGCGCAGGTGGTATCAAACCGTAGTGAAACCGACCCTGGTGACCGGGCAGCTGGGCCAGATCGAACGGCCAGTCATCCTCGCAAGCGTAGGACGTATAGAGAAACGATTTTTCGGTCGTGAGCTTGAGATGACTTGCGATCCTGGGGCCGATGAGCTTTGCGCTCTCGCCGTCCCGGGGCTCGGAACGAGAGAACGGCAGATAGGTGACCCTGAGCGTCTTTCGTCCCGGCGGCTCCTCGACTTCGAAAAGATCCACGATCAGGCAAGGACGGTCCTTTCCAGTGTCAGGCGGGGGCCGGCGGTCGGCGCCGGCCCAAACGAACCCATAGTGTACGACCAGTCCCAATTCCGGCTGCGGCAGCGGCATCAGAGCGTTTTCTGGAAAGGGCCTGCCGAGGAGTCCATCCGGAGTCGTCCCGGCTTTCTACTCGTCCATCAGCGTATTCAAGTGCGCGTGACGTTCATCCATCCGATTGTCGGCGATCCGTGCGATCTTTTCTATCGGCATGTCGTCAATCCGATACACCGCCTTCCGGTTTTGACGCAGCAGCGCATAGTCCTCAACGGACATCACGATCAGCTCCGGGCGTCCGTGGTAGGTAACCTCCACCGGATGACGCCGCGCTTCCGAACGAAGGAAGCCCGCGTTCTTTTGCAGTTGCTCACCCGTAATCGACACCGCCATATTCATTCTCCGCAGATTACGCAGTATATAGAAAATGCAGCTCGACCCGTCAACGCTATTCGGTGCTCATCAATGGTCTCCCCGACCCGCGCCGCGCGAACGGTATCGACGCCGGGTACCGCGTGATCGGGGACGAGGTCGAATGTTTTCGTGAACTTCAATGCAGCCCGACGAGCCGATCCCCATCACTTCCTTACGCCTGCGACGAACTGCGCCAGCGTGTCGATGACCTCGCCATCGACATGACCTGCAATCCGGTATTCCTCGGGCCGGCTCTTGCCCTCGCCGGCCATGAACAGATGATTGAGCTTGGGAAGCTCGCGGATGGTGGCGTTGGGATGCTCCGCCAGCGCCGCCTTGAAGCGCTGCAGATCCGCCGTCCGCACCTGATAGTCGCGTCCGCCCTGCAGGATCAGCAGCGGCACCGACAGCTGCGCGGCGGCAGCCGCCGGATCGTAGGCATTCAGATCGGCCCAGTAGGCCGGCGAGGCGCCGAGAATTTTTGCCCCCGCGTCGCCCGGCTGCGCCGCCATGGCGCGCGCGGCCTCGCTCCTGATCTCTGCGATGCGCCGCAGCGCTGCCTCGTCGGCCGGGCCGTTGAGGGTGGCGAGGTACTCGACCTGCTCGACCAGCATCACCGGCAGCGGCCGCGAGGCGCCCGCCATGATGACGACGCCGGCGATCCCGTGGCCGCCGGCCGCGATGCGCGGGGCCACTGATCCGCCCAGGCTGTGGCCGACGATGACGATGCGGTCGGCGTCGATCTCTTTGCGCGCGGCGAGCAGCGCCACGGCGGCGACGACGTCGTCCATGGTCTCCTCGCGCACCGTCGCGGTTGCGGATAGCTGCTCGCGCTGCACCTTGGTGCGCTTGTCGAAGCGCAGCACCGCGACGCCGCGCGACGCCAGGCCCTCGGCGATGTCGCGGAACGGCCGGTTGGGTCCGATGGTCTCGTCGCGGTCGTTGGGGCCGGAGCCGTGGATCAGCACCACCGCCGGGACCTTCTCGCTCGTTCTCGGCAGGCTCAGCGTGCCGCCGAGCGCCGTCGGCGCTGTCCCGACGGTGACCTCGACGTCGGTGAACCCCGACGCATCCACATAGGCCGGAGCGCTCCAGGCCGGGGCAGGGGATTCGGTCGGCGACATGAACAGGCCTGCGACCTTGTCGCGGGCGATGCTGACCTTGAGGTCGAGCGCCATGCGCTCGAGCCGGATCGGCACGATCACCAGCGCCGCGCCGGCGCCGCTGACCTGCACCAGCCGCGCCGGCCCGAGCTCGCGCACCGCGCCGCCGTGCTGCAGCACGCCGCTCCACACCTTGTCCAGGGTCGGCGCCGGCAGCCCCATGGCCATGTCCGGCGTGAACCGCGCCACGATCTCGGCGATGCGGTGGTTGGCGAGATCGCTGGCGACGTCGGCGGCGATCCGTTCGGGGGTGTCCTGGCCATGGGCCGGCGCGCCCGCCATGCCGGCGCCCAGCGCCGCCAGCAAAACCGTCAACGACAGCGCCCGCAGCGGCAATCCACGCCTGCATGTCTCGCGCATCGTCTGCTCCGTTGCGGCACCTGTCTTTGCGTTGGTCGACGTCTGCCCGCTCCGGGTTCATGCGGCCCGGCCGCGTGACCCGCGTCACGGTTCCCGGCGCTGCCCGGTGCGAGGGTCGGGCCGGGTGGTTCGAACATCGATCCGGTCACGGCCGGTGCTGCGAGGAGGCGGACATGAAGCGCATCAAGAGGTTCTTTCTCGGTGTGATGGCGGGCGTCTGCGGCATGGGCCTGGTGCCCCTGTGCGCGGATTCGGCGCTCGCCGACAAGCGCGTCGCCCTGGTGATCGGCAACGCCGCCTACCAGAATGCCGCCGCGCTGCCCAACCCGGTCAACGACGCGACCGCGATCGGAAAAATGTTCCGCGACGTCGGTTTCGACGTGGTGCAGTCGCGGTTCGATCTCGGGGTTCTGGACCTCAAGCGGGCGATCCGCGAGTTCACGCTGCAGGCGCGCGACGCCGACATCGCGGTGGTCTACTATGCGGGCCACGGCATCGAGATCGGCGGCATCAACTATCTGGTTCCGGTGGATGCGAGGCTTGCGACCGACGTCGCCGCCGAGGACGAGGCGGTTCCGCTCGACCGGGTGATCCGCGCGGTCGAGCCGGCGCATCGGCTCCGCCTCGTCATCCTCGACGCCTGCCGCGACAACCCGTTCGGCAGCCGCATGCAGCGCACCGTGGCGACGCGCGCCGTCTCCAGCGGCCTCGCCCGGATCGAGCCCACGCTCAGCGACACCATGATCGCATATGCGGCCAAGGCGGGCTCCACGGTGGCCGACGGCAGCGGCGCCAACAGCCCGTTCACTGCGGCGCTGCTCAAACACCTTCCCGAGCCCGGCGTCGACGTCCGCATCGCCTTCGGCCGCGTCCGCGACGATGTCTGGGCGCAGACCGCCCATCGCCAGGAGCCCTTCGTCTACGGCTCGTTCGGCGGCGCCGAGGTGCCGCTGGTCGCGGCCGCGCAACCGGCCGAGCCGGCGCCCGCCGCCGACGGCGGCGCCGAGGCCCGCCGCGCCTACGAGCTCACCGCCAACGTCGGCACAAGGGCCGCCTGGGAGGCCTTCCTCAAGGGCTTTGCGACCGGCCTCTATGCGGATCTGGCGCGCGCCCAGCTCGCCCGGCTCGACGCCGCGGAGAAGCCCGTCTCCAACCCGCGCACCGATGTCGCCGTGCGCGAGCAGCCGGCGACCGAGGCTGTGCCGGCCCAGGCCGACGAGGAGCCCGCGCGCCACAAGAGCGGCCGCTCGATCGCCGCCCATCGTCATCAGCCCGCCGAGACCCACCACCACGAGTTTGCCTCGCCGCGCCGGCACGAGGCCGCACGGTGGCCGCGATTTCAGTCCTGGCGCCCGGCGCCGGCCTTCCGCGGGTTCGCCGGGCCGCGGTGCTGATGTGGGCGGCGGCATTGGTTCACGCACAGCCTCTCAGCTGTCATGCCCCATCGAAGTCTGTGGCCGGCAAACAAGCCGTACCTCAGGCCACCAAAACGACGGCTCTTGCCATGTGTACCCCTGAGTGGTACATCATACCAAGCTGGAGCGACGGAATGATCGTTAGCTTTCGAGACGACTGGCTACGCGATTTCTTTGTCGAAGACGTAAGATCGAAGAAAGTCCCGGCCGATCCGGAAGGCCGCCTGTTTCGCAAGATCCAGATGATCGACGGTGCCATGACGGATCAGGACTTGCGGGTGCCGCCCAGCAACCATTTCGAGCGACTGCGCGGCAATCTGGAAGGATTCCATTCGATCCGAATCAACAAGCAATGGCGGCTCGTTTTTCGGTGGGATGGCGATCGAGGTGAAGCGACGGGCGTCTATCTGCACAGCTATCGATGAGGTGATACCCATGCTGACGACGAAACGCAAACCGGCGAGCGTCGGCACAATTCTGGTCGAGGAATTCATGGAGCCGATGGGCCTGACGCAAGGCGCGTTGGCCGAAGCGATGGGCGTGCAGCGCAAGCACGTCAACGAGCTGTGCAACGACCGCCGCAATGTGACCGCCGCGACCGCGCTCATCCTCGCCCGCGTTTTCGGCAACAGCGCCGATTTCTGGCTGAACGTGCAGCGGCGCAGCGATCTGTGGCGAGCCATGCATTCGCCGCGCGAACGCAAGCGGATCGAACGTGCCCGACCGCTGACATTCGCGGCGTGACCTGCGCGCCGCCACGCCACCGGGACCGGCGCGGCCCTCGTCTATTCGAGCGTTGCGATCAGCTCGATGTCCTTTTTCAGGAGCGTGTTGACGAGCTCGCTCAGGGACACGCCGCGAGCCTCGGCGCGCGGCGTCAGAAAGGCCAGCACCTCGGGGTCGAGATGGACCGGAGGCGTGAGAACCGCATCCGGCCGGTAGAACCGGCCGCGCTCGGCCTTCGAGAAGTCGTAGTCGTCCTTCATGGATTGGAATCCTCGCGATATTGCCGCGCCTCTTTCCGGTTCGGCCGCCGGGCCGATATGATGCTGACCACGCTGCGATCCGCGTCGATGTCCGCCCAAGTGTGTACAACCAGTAGAAGATTTTCACTGGGCGCTACGCCGAGCGTAATCCAGCGCTCCTCGTCGGGATCGTCATCGAGCATCGACAGAGCATGCGGATCGCGGAACACCGTCATGGCCTCCTCGAAGGTGACGCGGTGCTTTGCGGTGTTGTGGCCGCCTTCGCCGGGTCCCAATCGAAGGCGATCCGCATGGCTCACAGCTCGCCTCGGAAAGCGCGATACTCGAGCGATTCGAACAGGGCATCGAGCTTGGCGAACACGTTGACCTGTTGATTTAAGGCGACCTCCCGGTATGTCATCGCGGCATTTCCAATCGGATTGGAACTGCCTGCGGTGCAAGCCACATATTCACGCTTCGCTTACGCCGTGCGGACCGTGCCGTAAAGTTGGGCATTTATAGAGGCCTCGCGTGGAATATCCTACCCGTTGTCGCCGGCATCCGGAAATCCATTTGCGCCAAAGTCCGTAACCGCCGCGGCCCCGGCACCACCACGGAACGGCTCCCTTGAAGAAAATTCCCCCGGGCGTCGGCCCCAAGCACCCGCAGGTCGTCGTCCTCGTCGGCGCCACCGGCGACCTGTCGCGGCGCAAGCTGCTGCCGGGCCTGTTCCATCTGGCGAGCGCGGGCTTCATCCCCGGCTGCCGGATCATCGGCGTGTCGCTGGATGCCATCGACGCCGACGGCTTCCGCACCATCGCCCGCGAGGCGCTCGATGCATTCTCCAGCCGAAAGGCCAACGACGCCGACTGGGCGGCCTTCGCCGCCAGCCTCGACTACGTGCCGATCGCGGCGGGGGGCGGCGTCCTTAGGGCGGCAGTGGAGAGGGCGGAGCAGGTGCTGGGCGGCGACAGCCGCCGGGTGAATTATCTGAGCGTTCCGCCCGCCGCCGCCTTGCCGGCGGTGAAACTGCTGGCGGAGGCGGGTCTCGTCGAGCGGTCGCGCATCATCATGGAGAAGCCGTTCGGCACCGATCTTGCGAGCGCGGTGGCGCTGAACGCCCGGCTGCACGAGGTGTTTTCCGAGGACCAGATTTTCCGCATCGACCACTTCCTCGGCAAGGAGCCGGCGCAGAACATTCTGGCGTTCCGCTTCGCCAACGGGCTGTTCGAGCCGATCTGGAACCGCAACTTCATCGACCATGTGCAGATCGACGTGCCGGAGACCCTCGGGCTCGGCAAGCGCGCCGCCTTCTACGAGCAGACCGGAGCCTATCGCGACATGGTGGTGACCCACCTGTTCCAGATCCTCGCGTTCATGGCGATGGAGCCGCCGACCGCGCTCGAGCCGGCGCCGATCAGCGAGGAGAAGAACAAGGTCTTCCGCAGCATGTTGCCGATCGAGCCGAAGGACGTCGTGCGCGGGCAATACACCGGATACCGCGCCGAGGAGGGCGTCGACCCGGAGTCCGATACCGAGACCTTCATCGCGCTCAAATGCATGATCGACAACTGGCGCTGGGCCGGCGTGCCGTTCTTCCTGCGCACCGGCAAGCGGCTCGCCGAGGGCCAGCGCATCATCTCCATCGCGTTCCGCGAGCCGCCCAAGAGCATGTTTCCGGCAGGCTCGGGCGTCGGTGCCCAGGGCCCCGACCACCTGACGTTCGATCTCGCCGACGCCTCGAAAATGTCGCTGTCGTTCTATGGCAAGCGGCCGGGTCCGGGCATGCGGCTCGATAAGCTGAGCCTGCAGTTCGCCATGCACGACACCGGCCTGATCGGCGACGTGCTCGAGGCCTACGAGCGCCTGATCCTCGACGCCATGCGCGGCGACCATACCCTGTTCACCACCGCCGAGGGCATCGAGCGGCTGTGGCAGGTGTCGATCCCCCTGCTGGAAGCCCCGCCGCCAGTCCGCCTCTATCCGCCCGGCGCTTGGGGGCCGAAATCGATCCACCAGCTCGTCGCTCCCCACGCCTGGCGGCTGCCGTTCGAGCGGGCGTGGCGCGATCCCAATCCGGTGGGGGCGTGAGCCGGCTCACGGCATGCAGCGGAACGAGCTGATCTGGCCGGTCCATTTGTCATCGAGCTGCGGATACTGTCCGGGAGCCATTCTGATCATGTCGCCACCGTATTCCGGGTCCTGATAGAACTGCCAGGTTCCCGACCTGATCTGGATCGAGCTGACATGGTCGTTCCATGAATCGCCGACGTACGGCATGTCTTCCTTCACATGCAGTCGCTCGCCGGCGAACCCCGGATCCCCGAACACCTCGAGATCGCAGGTCCCGAGCGCGGGCGCGGGCGGCGGCCGATAGTCCGCCGGCCGCACCGTCGCCAGCGGCTCCACATCGCAATCGTCGGTGTTGTCGGTGCCGCAGACCGGAACGGATGCCAGGGTCGCGATGACCGGATCATAGTCGTAGATCGGGTCGTCGTACCAGAACCACGAGAGGGCGCCGCCGACCAGCATCGAGTAGTAGTGGCGGTGGAAGAAGTGTCCGTGCCTGGCGAAGATCACCGGCTTGTGGTTGAACTGGTTTCCGAGCTTGCCGACCGTGTGCCGGGGATTGTGCTGGACATGCGCCGGCTTGGTGCCGTGGGAGTGAGCGTGAAGCAGGGCGGCGCCGGCCCCGCCGGCCGCGGCGTGGGACGCCGCCGAATGGCCATGCGGCTTCACCGTGGTGCTCTGGATCGTCGTGTGAGCGGGGTGCGTCGTCGGCCTCACCGGATTGGTAACCGGATTGGTGTGGCTGACCGTGTGGCGGGTCGTTGCGCGGGTGCCGGACGTCCGATGCGGCACGACGTGCGAGACGGTGGTCGTGCGCCGCACCGTATGCACCGTGCGCGCCGTATTGACGCGCACCGTCCGGTTCGGCGCGGCGCGGCGGACGGTGTTCACGTGAACCGCCGGTCGGGAAACCGGCCTGCTCACCGCCACCGTGCGGCGGACCGTGGCGGCGCTCGCGTAATCCGCTATCGCCAGGCACGCCGTCAACGTCGCGAACGTGGCCACTGCGGCCATCAGGCGCGGACCGGTTTGTCTCATGATGTCTCCCCCCGTCGAATCGCTCATGCGCGTTGGCCGTGCGGACACACGCGCGAGCGGCTCACAGGTGTACAAGACCGGGTCCCGCGACGGTAGGTTCGGAAACTACGCAGTCCGGTTCCGCGTGGTTGGGCGCGCTTCACCTTCGGCGCCGCTACGCGGCGCAGAGCGGGGGTGGCAGCGTCACCGCTCGCTCGGGGCCAGCGGCTTCAACCGACCCCGCCGCGCCCGAGCCCGGCGACCCCCTCCAGCGAGGGTGAAGCACGCGGCTGCCGAGACGTGAAACACCCGCCCGGCCCGCTTCGCTTCCCCCCACCCAGGGATTTCTCTATTGTCCCGCCGGCTTCGGCGGAACGGGCGGAAATGTCTCTCATTTTGCAGGAAAAACCGCGGCATTTGCGCTCGGCGCGCGACGTCGGTGCCCGCATTCTGACGGCCGCCACGGCCTCCCATGGGCGGGCGGTCGCTGTTCTGGTGCTGTTCTCGGCGCTGACCTTCCTGCCGGGCTTCTTCAACGTGCCGCCGGTCGATCGCGACGAGGCGCTGTTCGCCCAGGCCACCAAGCAGATGATCGAGACCGGCGACTGGGTCGACATCCGCTTCCAGGACGAGGTCCGCTACAAGAAGCCGGTCGGCATCTATTGGTTGCAGGCGGGCGTGGTGCGCGCGGCGCAAGCGCTGGGCGTCCCCGACGCCGCCACCACGATCTGGCTGTACCGCATCCCCTCGCTCCTCGGCGCCGTCGGCGCCGTGCTGATGACCTACTGGACGGCGCTTGCCTTCGGGTCGCGGCGCACCGCCTTTCTGGCGGCGCTGATGCTCGCGAGCTCGATCCTGCTCGGCGTCGAGGCCCGGCTTGCCAAGACCGACGCCATGCTGCTGCTCGCCATCGTCGGCGCCATGGGGGTGCTGGCGCGCAGCTGGCTCGCCGACCCGGAGAGCCCCAGGGGCTGGCGCGACCCGGCGATCTTCTGGACCGCGCTCGCCGCCGGCATCCTGCTCAAGGGCCCGCTGATCCTGATGGTCGTCGGCCTTGCCGCCGCCACCCTCGCCGTGGTCGATCGACGGTTAGGCTGGCTCGGGCGGCTGAAACCGGCGATCGGCGTCGTCTGGATGCTGCTGCTGGTGCTGCCGTGGTTCGTCGCCATCGTCAACCGCGCCGGCGAGAGCTTTTTCGTCGAATCGGTCGGCCGCGACCTGCTCGGCAAGGTGACGACCGGCCAGCAGACCCATTTCGGGCCGCCCGGCTACTATCTGGTGCTGTTCTGGGCGACGTTCTGGCCGGCGGCGCCACTCGCCGCGCTGGCGGCATCTTCGGTGTGGCGCGGGCGCCGCGAGGCGGCGACAAAATTCCTGCTCGCCTGGCTGGTCCCGAGCTGGATCGTGTTCGAGCTCGTCGCCACCAAGCTGCCGCACTATGTCCTGCCGCTCTATCCGGCGATCGCCATCCTGATCGCGCGGGCGATCGAGCAGGAGGCGCTGTCGACCGATCGCCGCGTGGTGCGCACCCTCGTGCACTGGCCGGTCATCCCCGGCCTCATGCTGCTGATCGCGGTCGCCGGCCTGGTGGTGCTGCGCAAGCAGCTCGGGCTGCTGGCCTGGCCGTTCGCCGGTGCCGCCATGATCTTCGGTTTCGTCGCCTGGCGGTTCTACGACACCGACGGCGCGGCGCGCTCCTTCTTGCGCGCGGCAGTCGGCTCGATGCTGCTCTCGGTCGCGGTGTTCGGCGTGATCACGCCGCTGCTCCGTCCGCTGTTTCCCAGCGCCTGGATCGCCGATTCGATCGACACCCAGTGCGACCCGCAGTTCGCCGCGGCCGGCTACCACGAGCCGAGCCTGGTCTTTCTGCTCGGCACCGACACCCGGCTGACCGACGGCGCCGGCGCCGCCGATTTTCTCCGCGAGGGTCCCTGCCGGTTCGCCATCATCGAGGCGCGGCAGGAGCGCGCCTTCGTGCAGCGCGCCGAGGCGATCGGGCTGCGCTACGCGCCGAGCCAGAAGATCGAGGCGATCAACTACAACGGCGGCCGCTGGATGACGATCTCGGTCTACCGCTCCGGGGACACCAGGTGAGCGGCCTCGACGAATGGGAGAAGAGCGTGGCGCATGCCGTGGCCGCCGCGCTCCGGCGGGCGGCCGCGGGCGTCGCGACGCTCGGCCGCGCGGCCGGCACCGGAGCGCTGGAGCGCAGCGTCGGCCATGCGGTGGCTGCGGTGCTGCGGCGGACCGCCATCAACCTCGAGACGACGCTGAAGCTCCTCGGCCGCTTGCCCAGCCGCGCCGGCAGGTGGCGGGCGATCCTGCCGCCGCCGGTTCCGCTCGCCATCGGCGTCGCGGTCACGGTCGCCGCGGTGGCGGGCACGATGGCGCTGGTC
>JBEKZK010000510.1:0-4346 GCA_049509935.1 Xanthobacteraceae bacterium
AGGGGATCGAGGGCGGCCCGAGAGCGACATGCGGGATCCCGCAATTCAATCTTAAAGGATCTTCGTCATGCTGGCTTCGGGGTATGCGGTGCCTGCGCTGGCAGGCGGTTGCTCGTGGTCCGTCATCGGCTCGAGCGCCCCCGCCGGATCATCCTCCGGGTCGGCGCGGAGCGGAGTGCCGACTGTGGATCCTGAACGAGCCGTCTGCTCGGAACCCGCGAAACGGCCTCGGGCCGCGTCGCGTGCGCCGAGCACCGCCACACGGCTCGCCCACGGCTGCGTCACTCGCCAAGCCGTCCCCCACTGCAGGAAGGGCCACCCATGAACCGCAACGCGAGCCCCGCTATCAAGCTCGAGATTCCGCCCCCGCCGATCGAAGCGGGCGGCGCCGCGGCCGGGGACGTGACCAGCCCGCAAGCCCGGCTGCTGATCGTCGATGACATCGCCGACAACCGTGCCGTTCTGGGACGGCGCTTCCGGCGTTGCGGATTCCATGTCACCGAGGCCGACGGCGGCCGGCGCGCGCTCGAGCTGATCCGGCAACAGGCCTTCGACCTCGTGCTCCTCGATGTCATGATGCCCGACGTCGGCGGGATCGAGGTGCTCAAGGGAATCCGCGAGCAGCATTCGGAGCTGATGCTTCCGGTCATCATGGTGACGGCGAAGTCGCAGAGCGAGGACATCGTCCAGGCGCTCGCGCTCGGCGCCAACGACTATGTCACCAAGCCGGTGGACTTCGCCGTTGCCCTGGCGCGGGCCAATACCCAGCTCGGACGCAAGCGGGCCGAACAAGCGATCCTGGCAGCCAACGCGGCGCTCAGCCAGGTGACCGAGGAGCTCGAGCGGCGCGTCGACGAACGCACGGCCAAGCTCTTCGAGGCCAACCGGCAGCTCGAGCTGGAAATGATCCATCGGGAAAGGTCGCAGGCCAAGATCCGATACCTGGCCCACTACGATGCCTTGACGGGCCTGCCGAACCGCGTTCTGTTTCGCGAGCAGCTCGAGGAGGCCTTCGCCCGATCGAAGCAGTCCGGCGAAACCCTTGCCATCCTCTTTCTCGACCTCGACGGCTTCAAGTCGGTCAACGACACGCTGGGCCATTCCATCGGCGATGCCCTGCTCAAGTCGATCGCCGACCGGCTGCGTGACAGCCTGGGCGAAACCGACAGGATCGCCCGCCTGGGCGGAGACGAATTCGCCGTCGTGCAGGTCTCGGGGGAGCAGCCGGCGAGCGCAGCGGCGCTCGGGGCCAAGCTCATCGAGCTGGCGAGCAGATCGTGCGTCATCGACGGTCATCAGCTGGAGATCGGCGCGAGCGTCGGCATCGCGGTTTCGGTGGGCGGCAACGTGGATCCCGAACATCTCCTCAAGAGCGCCGATCTTGCGATGTACAGCGCCAAGGCCGACGGACGCGGACGATATCGATTTTTCCAGCCCGAGATGGACGCGGCCGCCAGGGCGCGCCGCTCGCTCGAGATGGACCTGCGTGCGGCCCTTGGCCGCGGACAGATCGATCTCTTCTATCAGCCGCTGATGAACCTGAAGACCAGTCAGGTGTGTGGATTCGAGGCGTTGATGCGCTGGAAGCATCCGGAGCGCGGGTACGTCTCGCCGGCCGAGTTCGTTCCGGCTTCGGAAGAAGTGGGGCTGATCGTCCAGCTCGGCGAATGGGCGCTGCGGCGCGCCTGCGCCGACGCGGCGACCTGGCCCGGCGATATCAAGGTCGCGGTGAATCTCTCTCCGGTCCAGTTCAAGAGCGGCAAGATCGTGCCGACGGTGATGAGCGCCCTGGCCGCCTCCGGTCTGTCGGCCAACCGGCTGGAGCTGGAGATCACCGAATCGGTCCTGATGGAACGGAGCGAGGCCAACCTCGCCGTGCTGCAACAGCTGCGCGATCTCGGCGTCCGCATCTGCATGGATGATTTCGGAACCGGGTATTCGAGCCTCAGCTACCTGCGAAGCTTCCGCTTCGACAAGATCAAGATCGACCAGTCGGTCATCGGCGACCTCACCAAGCGCGAAGAAAGTCTGGCGATCATGCGGGCGATTGCCGGGCTCGGCATCAGCTTCGGTGTGTCGACCACGGCCGAGGGTGTGGAGACGCAGGAGCAGCTCGGCTGGGTACGAACCGAAGGCTGCACCGAGGCGCAGGGCTTCCTGTTCAGCTCGGCGAAGCCGGCGGCAGAAATACCGGCTCTCATCGCCTTCCTGAACCTGGGCGACGGCGACAGCCCGGCCGGCGGCTGATCGTCCTGGCCGTCCGGACGCTACCTCCCCGCGCATGATTGCAGCGGGGATGGAACCATCAGGGCGCTACGCCCGTCTTCGACGGGCGATGGCGTAATCCGCGCCGGCAGCGTCACCCCGCGAGGCCGCACCCGCTGGCCAACCCGCTGGCTCCATGCGGGCTACAACCGAATAACTACCGCAGCTCCTTGCGCAGAATCTTTCCGATGTTGCTCTTGGGCAGCGACTCGCGGAACTCGATCAGGCGCGGCAGCTTGTAGCCGGTGAGATTGTCGCGTGCGAATTTGCGCAGCTCGGCTTCGGTCAGCGCCGGATCGCGGCGGACGACGAAGAGCTTCACCGCCTGTCCGGTGCGCTCGTCGGGCACGCCGATCACGGCCGACTCGAGCACCTTCGGATGCCCGGCAAACACGTCCTCGACCTCGTTGGGAAACACCTTGAAGCCGGAGACGATGATCATGTCCTTCTTGCGGTCGAGCAGCTTGACATAGCCCCGGGCGTCGATCTGGCCGATGTCGCCGGTGAGCAGCCAGCCGTCGTCGGTCAGCACCTGCCGGGAGTCCTCCGGCCGCTGCCAGTAGCCCTGCATGACCTGCGGCCCGCGCACCCACAGCTCTCCGCCCACGCCGGCCGCGACCTCGGCACCCTGGTCATCGCGGATGCTGACCTCGGTCGACGGCAGCGGCAGGCCGACCGAGCCCGGCGGGCTGTCGTCGGCGAGCGCGTTGACGCACACCACCGGCGAGGCTTCCGACAGCCCATAGCCCTCGAGCAGCGCCGTCCCGGTGATGTTTCGCCAGCGCGCCGCCACCGCCTGCTGGACCGCGGCGCCGCCACCGATGGCGAACCGCAGCGCGGAAAAGTCGAGCTTGCCGAAGTCCGGATGATTGTTGAGCGCGTTGAACAGCGTGTTGACGCCAGTGATCGCGGTCGGCCGCGTCCGGCCGAGGGTCGCGATCAGGCCCTTGAGGTCGCGCGGATCGGCGATCAGCACGTTCAGGCCTCCGAGCGACGCGAAGGTCAGCAGGTTCGCGGTGAGCGAGAAGATGTGATAAAGCGGCAGCGGCGTCAGGATGCGCTCGGCGCCGGGCGTGAGCCGCGACCCGATCCAGGCGCGAATCTGCAGCGTGTTGGCGACCAGATTGCGATGCGACAGCATCGCGCCCTTGGGAACGCCGGTGGTCCCTCCGGTGTATTGCAGCACCGCCGGCGCCGGACGCGCGGCGGGCAGCTGCGGGGCCGCGCCGCCGCCGCAGGCGTCCCGCAGCATGGCGAAGCGCGGAAACGTCCATACCGGCACCGCGCGCCGCAGCCGGGCGTTGGCGAAATTGAGCAGCAGTCGTTTCGGCGCCGGCATGAAATCGCCGAGCCTGGCGACCACAACATGCTCGATCGGCGTGCCCGCCAGCGCCGCCTCGAGCTTGTGGGCGAAGTTCTCCATGATCACGATGGTGGTCGCGCCGGCGTCGGTGAGCTGATGCTCGAGCTCGCGGGGCGTGTAGAGCGGGTTGACGTTGACCACGGTGAGGCCGGCGCGCAGCGCGCCGAGGAAGGCGACCGGATAGGCGAGCAGGTTGGGCAGCATGATGGCGAGCCGGTCGCCCGGCCGACGCTTCAGGGTTCCGTTCAGATATCCGGCGAATGCCGTGCTCAGGCGCTCCCAGTCGGAAAAGCTGATGGTCGTGCCGAGCGACGAGAACGCCGGTCGATCGGCGAAGCGGCGACAGGCCTCGAGCAACATCGCATCGAGCGACGGGACAGCGTCCGGGTCGATCGTCGGGGGGACGTCGGGCGGATAGGAGGCGAGCCACGGGCGTGCGCTCATGCGGGCCTCATGACAGCACGTCGGCCAACGGCCGTCGCGGCGAATGCGGCACCGCCGGGCCGCGCCCGACGCGCAGCAGCAGCTGCGGCCAGCGCGCCGTGCCCATCAGGTCGGCGAGCCGCGGGCGCAGGTCACCCACCTCGATCGGCTGGTTGAGGTAGGAGGCGGAATGTCCGGCCTGGGCGATGACGAGCAGCACGCGCTGCAGCGCCTGGCCGGTCGCCAGCCACGCCTCGTTGTCGTCCATCTCGCTCGACAGCGCCACCAGCAGCGG
>JBEKZK010000511.1:0-4342 GCA_049509935.1 Xanthobacteraceae bacterium
CTTAAAGCCCCAGGTGCTCGCCCAGGTCGTGCATCAGGTAGGAACTGCTGTCGTCATGTACAGTCCAGGACCTGGTATTTTGCCCGTCGGGGCCGGGCAACCAGGCAGTATCAGGGTCCATACAGCGCTGGGAGGGCCCAGACGGCCCCTTGCCGGGGCGATGACGTGTCCTGATGGCGCCTCGCGGGATCGCCTCGGGCCAACCGCTCGAGACCGTCGTCAGGGGCGATTCCGGGTCCAAATTCGTCGAAATCTGAATGGCTGTGGATATCTTATCGGGATGTGCGGCGAACTTGATGACTTTCAACGCCTGTCAGGGCCGGCCCGGAAAGCCGCTCCCTGAACCTCATCGGATGGCAAATCCTCATCCGCGCAGGATCTCATCCGAGGGATAATCGCACCGCGGACACCACCGTGAGGATGCCGCCCCAGGTCACGAAGATCAGTTGCAGCCAGGTCATGCTGGCGGGCGCCTGATCCGCGGACACCGACCTGCGGACCTCGGCGATGCGAGTCGGCGCGGCCGTCTGCCCGCCGTCGATGGCCATGTCGGCGAAATCGACCTTGATCGGCCGGGCCTCGGCGACTGCCGCGAGATCGAGCTCGTTGATCTCGTCCTGGGAGAACGTGGCGTCGTACGCCGCAGCATCGATCGGCGGCTGCAACCTGGCAGCGGCGGTCGGAACCGAGATGCTCGTCGTGAGGTCGGCCCCATCGAGCCGCGGCCGCTTCAGGTCATCAACCGGATTGACCACGATCGAGCGCGGGTTGACGAGCTCGCCGAACCGGCGGGCCGACGCCGACACGTGCCATGCCTGGACAGCGGGCGCTTCCCGTGGCTGCTCCGCTGTCGCCACCCTGACGTGACGCGCCTTGTGCAGGTGGGCGTGTTTCCTCCTGCGGTCGGACTTGGCGGCCCTGGCTGGACGTTTGATCGCGTGGGACGCATGAGCGGGTGCGGCCTCGCTGCTGGCGTCTGCCGTGTGGTTGGAGGCCAACAGGCAGGTCAAAGGGAAGCTTGGATCGCACCCTGCCCTGACCGGGCCGCCGATGACCGTGCCGACCAACACGATGGCACCCGCGACCGCAATGCGTGAAATCAACATCGCATTCTCCCGCCCGGTCGACCGCGGGCGCCAACTCGCCGTTCGAGGCAGTTGCGAGGCGCGCGCCGGAGGGGCAAGCAAACGTCGACGCTCGGGATCGGGAACGAGGCCTGCATCGCGGTGTCAACTCGCTCCAGCACGCGCCAAATCGCAAATCTGTTCGCGACGACGGGATGAGCCCGCCTGAGGATACTATTACGCTTACTCTGCAACCTGAGAGGACGGCGGCTAAATGTCATAAATAAGGCACAATGGCCACAAATCCCAGGGAATATGCGGTGTCACACATGCCGCCGGGTTGGGCGTCAGGTGTCTGAACAATGCATGGAGATTGAGCGCGCACCGTCGGCCGCTCGCCCTGTGCCAGACTGCAGTCGCGGCCGCGCCATTCGTTCAAAACGTCGGCTAAATCGTTGATTCCCTTTGCCTCGCAGCCGAATGCGCGGGACAGCCGGGTGCCCTCGTCAGATCGTGGTTTGACGGATGTGCTCGAGCGTCGAACCTTAGATCGGCTGCGCTGTTGAAGATCTCGAGCAGTGCCGCGTCGGTTGTCAAATGCCGCTTGAAACCCCGGTTGCGTTCCATGTTAACTCTCCATCATCGCTGGAGGTGTCGACGCCGCCCATCGAGGCTGCGGCCCGCGGCTGTGCCGGCGTGTGCGCGAGGGCGTGATGGCGGGAGCAGGACAGGCCGGGGGATGGATTTGACACGAGGTCGGTTGTCACGCCGGACAGGTAACGGCGAGCCGCCGCGACCTCGCGAGTGGCCCGGCGGACCGCGCCCGGTCCTGTCGGTCGCATGGGCCGCCCTGACCCTCGCGGCGGCCCTCTCCACGGCGGATGCGGCGGCCGTTGCGCATAGGCCCAAGAGTAACGTCGCGGCGACCCGAAAGCCTCAGGCCGGGCACGCCCCGAAGGGTCCGCTGCTCATCGTGGTTTCGATCGCCGACCAGCGCGTGGCGCTGTTCGCCGACGGCGCGCTGCAGTCGCGCGGTGCGGTGTCAACCGGCATGCGCGGGCACCCGACGCCGGAAGGCGTCTTCAGCGTCATCCAGAAGGACCGCTACCATCGTTCGAATATCTACAGCGGAGCGCCGATGCCGTACATGCAGCGGATCACGTGGTCGGGCGTGGCACTACATGCGGGGGTGTTGCCGGGCTATCCGGCGTCCCACGGATGCATCCGCATGACCTACGAGTACGCGACCATGCTGTGGCACGTGACCCAGCTGGGGGCGCGGGTGATCGTGGCGCGCAACGCGGTGGAGCCGGTCGAGATTGCGCATCCGGCGTTGTTCATGCCCAAAATCTCTGAACCTCCGGTTGCGGCGAGCCGGACGAACGCCATGGCGACCGACAGCCGGGTCAGGATGGCGGAGAGCGCGGAAGCGCCTTCGGCGACCGACGCCGTCGTCGCACCGCGGGCGGATGCGGCCAGGAGTGGCGCGGCCGAACCCGTGGACGCACCGAAGGACGTCGAGGCCAAGCCGCTCGACGCGCCGGCGGATCCACCGAAGGACGCCGAGGCGTCCGAGCCGCCCGCTGCGCCGAAGGTGGCCGGGACGCCCAGGGTCGCGGACCGGGCGCAGGTGATCGCGCTCGCCAAAGCCGAATTCGCCGCACGTCCAATCGTGGTCGAGCGGCCGCACAAGCGGGAGCAGGTATCGGCGCTCGTGAGCCGCAAGGAAGGTCGGCTGTTCGTCCGTCAGAACTTCATGCCGATGTTCAGCGTTCCGGTGACGATCCGGCATCCCGATCAGCCGCTGGGCACGCACGTGTTCACCGCGATGGAGCCGAAGGCCGGCGATGGCGCGATGCGCTGGACCGTCGTGTCGATCCCGGGTCAGCCCGCCAGCCGCGGGGATCGCGAGTCGGTGCGCCGGAGATTGCACCCCCGGACAGACGAGGAGGTCAGGAAGCCGGGGCAGGAGCCGGTCGGGGAGACTGCGGCTGCGGCCGTGCTCGACCGCATCGACGTGCCGAGCTACGCCGTCGACCGTATTTCCGAGCTGGTGTCCTCCGGCTTCTCCCTCATCGTGTCGGATCATCCGATCAGCGGCGAGACCAACGACGGGACCGATTTCATCGTATTGACGCGGTGATCTGATCGGGAATGCGGATTGTCGGCCGCGGCGTCCATCACCGGGCGTTCAGGTCGGACAGGCGCCCCTTGGCTTCGGGCGCGCCGAGCGCGTCGGCGCGTTCGTACCAGTAGACCGCCTTGGCGCGGTCGGGTTGGACGCCGAGGACGCCGAGCTGCACGAGACGCACATCGTCGAAGGTGTCGCCGAGAACCAGCGCCGCGCGGGCGTCGCCGGCCTCGGCAGCGCGCCGGAGCAGCAGACGGGCCGAGCTGACGTTGCCGAGCACCAGCGAGCGGAGGCCCTTGATCAGCAGTCTGTCCCGGTTCGCGTCATCCCGGCGTTCGCCGTCGCCGCGTGCGGGCGGATGTGCCGAAGACGCGCCCGTCGCGTTGACGGCGGGCGCTGGACTCCCCGCCGTCGCGGTCCTCTCCGGCGATGCGGGGCTCGTTTGCGCTTCCGATACGCCCTGCGCCGTCGGCGCCCGCGCCTCCGGCTCGGCCCGGATCGCCGGCACCGCCCCGGTGCCGGCGGGCGGCGAGGAAGCGTCGGGGGGCGCCGGCGCCGCCACGGGCTCGGCCGTCATCTCATCCGTGCGGCTGTTGCTGTGCCATGGCTTCGGCCATTCGAGCGACAGCGACCAGGCGGCGCCCAGCACCACCCCCGCAGCGGCGCCAACCAACAGTCGCGCCGTATGCGCGCGTCGCGTCGGCGGCGGCCGTCCGCCGACGCGCGTGACCGGCCGGCCGTGCGCGGAGCCGGGCGCCTCCTCGATCCCGACCCGGCCAGCGCGCAGCGCGACCTCGGGCGGCGCCGGGACGTCCGTCGGGAGCTCCTCGATCCAGCGCAGCAGCAGACGCAGCTCGTTCCGCGGCTCGGCCGGTTCGCCAGTCATGTGCGCTCGATCCGCGCCGCCTATTGCGCCATGCTCGATCGCGATGACACCACGTAGCAGGTCGTGGTTGGCGGTCCGGCACGCGCCACCCAGCCGGCGAGCGTGTGATACTCCCAATAGATCGGCGATGCGCGGAAGCAGCGGCAGGGTCGGCAGTTCGTCGTGGACGCGACGTGCCGGGCCGGCGTGACCGCGCCGGCAACCCGGGAGCCCGCAGCCGGCGGCGCGGGGCCGTGGCCGACCAGTCCATGGCCCGGGGGC
>JBEKZK010000512.1:0-5474 GCA_049509935.1 Xanthobacteraceae bacterium
GGCGTCAGCCTGGCGGTCGCGCCGCGCGAGCGCCACGCCGTGATCGGCCCCAATGGCGCCGGCAAGTCGACCCTGTTCAACCTGATCAGCGGCCGCCTCGTCCCGACCGCCGGCACGGTCCGCCTCAACGGCGAGGACATCACCGGACTGAAGCCGTTCGAGATCAACCGGCGCGGCCTGTCGCGCAGCTTCCAGGTGACCAACATCTTTCCCCGCCTCACGGTGTGGGAGAACGTGCGCTGCGCCGTGCTGTGGTCGCTCGGCTACAAGTATTCGTTCTGGCACGACGTCGACGCGCTGCCCGACGTGCGCCGCCGCACCGAGGAGGTCCTCGACGAGATCAACCTGCTCGACCGCCGCCGGGTGCCGGCGGGCGTGCTCGCCTATGCGGACCAGCGGGCGCTGGAGATCGGCATCACCATCGCGGGCGGCGCCGAGATCATCCTGCTCGACGAGCCGACCGCCGGCATGAGCCACGTCGAGACCGACGCCGCGGTGGCGCTGATCCGCAAGGTGAGCGAGGCGCGCACCCTGATCATGATCGAGCACGACATGGGCGTGGTGTTCGACCTCGCCGACCGCATCTCGGTGCTGGTCTACGGGCAGATCATCGCCAGCGACACACCTCCGCGAATCAAGGCGGACCCGGCGGTGCAGCAGGCCTATCTGGGTGCCGCCGCATGATGCTCCAAGTCTCCGACCTGCACGCCTTCTACGGCAAGAGCCACATCCTGCAGGGCGTGCACCTCACCGTCGGCGACGGCGAGATCGTCAGCATCCTCGGCCGCAACGGGGTCGGCCGCTCCACCACGCTGAAGGCGATCATGGGCGACGTGCCGCCGCACGGCGGCATCGTCTTCAAGGGCGAGCCGATCGCCGGGCTGAAGCCCTACGAGATCGCCCATCGCGGCGTCGGCTACGTGCCCGAGGACCGCGCGATCTTCCCGACGCTGACGGTGGCGCAGAACCTGGCGCTCGGCGAGAAGGCCGGGCGGACGTCGACGCGCTGGACCTTCGCCGACACCTATGCGCTGTTCCCGGTGCTGCAGGCGCGCGCCGACACGCCGGCCGGCGTGCTGTCGGGCGGCGAGCAGCAGATGCTCACGATCTGCCGCACCCTGATGGGCGACCCCGACCTCATCATGATCGACGAGCCGACCGAGGGTCTCGCCCCGCAGATGGTGGAGCGCATCGCGGCGCTGCTGCTGAGCATCGCGGAACGCAGGATCTCGATCCTCCTGGTCGAGCAGAAGCTCACCATCGCGCTCACCATCTCGCACCGGCTCTACGTGATGGGCCACGGCCGCATCGTGTTCGAGGGCACGCCCGCCGACCTGCGCGCCAACGACGCCGTGCGCAAGGAGTGGCTCGAGGTTTAGACAACCGCTCGGTTCAGCGCAGCAGCAGCTTCACCAGCGCGATGCTCGCGTCGTCGGGGTCGGACCGCACGTCGAACCCGAGCTGCTTGCACATCTCGAGCATCACGGTGTTCTCGCGCAGCACCTGGCCCTCGATCTGCCGAAGGCCCTCGCTGCGCGCATAGTCGATGATCATCTGCATCAGCTTCCAGCCGAGCCCGCGGCCCTTGAGGTCGGAGCGCAGCAGGATCGCGTACTCGGCGGTCCGATAGTTGGCGTCGGCATAGAGCTGCGCGGTGCCGAGCAGGTCGCCGCCGGCCTTGTCGATCGCCGCGAATCCCATGGCGCGGGCGTAGTCGATCTGGGTCAGCCGCGCGATGAACAGGTGGCTGAATTCCTTGACCGGGGCGAAGAAGCGCAGCCGCAGATCATCGGCCGACACCCGGGCGAAGAATGCATGGAACATCGGCTCGTCCTCGGGGCGCAGCGGGCGCACCCGGATCGAGGTGCCGTTGTCGAGCGCGAGCTCGCGCTCCCACTCCTTGGGGTAGGGCCGGATGGCGAAGCGCGGGTGGCCGCCGGTCGCGAACAGCGGCCCCGGCGGCGCCACCGCGACCCGGGCGTCGAGCGCGAGCACGCCGGTCTCGTCGGCGATCAGCGGGTTGATGTCGAGCTCGCGCAGCGCCGGGACGTCGGCGGCGAGCTGCGCGAGCTTGATCAGGACCAGGGCCACGTCGGGCGACCTGGCCGCGGGCACGTCGCGATAGGCCTTGAGGATGCGCGACACCCGGGTGCGGGCGATCAGGTCGTCGGCGAGCTTGAGATCGAGCGGCGGCAGCGCCAGCGCCTTGTCGTTGATGACCTCGACAGCGGTGCCGCCGCGGCCGAACACGATGACCGGGCCGAAGGTCGCATCGTCGGCAATGCCGACGATCAGCTCGCGCGCCTTGGGCCGGACGATCATCGGCTGGATGATCACGCCGGCGATGCGCGCGTCGGGCCGCGCGGCGCGCGCCCGCGCCATGATGTCGGTCGCAGCCTGTCGCACCGCCTCGACGGTCGTCAGGTTGAGCCGCACGCCGCCGATGTCCGACTTGTGCACGATGTCGCGCGACTGGATTTTCACCACCACGGTGCCGCCGTCGCGCAGGAAGCCCGCCGCCAGCCGCGCCGCCTCGTCGGGATCGTGCGCCAGCACGGTCGGCACGACGGGAATCGCGTAGGCCGAGAGCAGCTGCGAGACCTCGATCGGGTCGAGCCAGCCGCGGCCGTCGGCCAGCGCCTCGTCGACGATGCGGCGGGCGAGACCAGCGTCCGGCGCGAAATACTCCGGCAGGCTCGGCGGCGTCTCCATCAGGGCATCGCGCGCCTCGGCGTAGCGGACGAGGTGCATGAAGCCGCGCACCGAATCCCCCTCGGTCGCGAAATGCGGAATGCTGGCGGCCTCGAAGGTCGGCGCCACCGCGTCGTCGCCGCCGATCCAGGCAGCGAACACCGGCTTGGGCCACGACGACGACCGTCGCCGCGCCGTCACCACGTCGGCGATGGTCTTCGCGGTCTCGGTCGGGGAGGCGAGCGCGGTCGGCACGTTCATCACCAGGATGGCGTCGTTCGCGGGATCGGCGATCAGCGCCTCCAGCGCCGCGCCGTAGCGGGCCGCATCGGCGTCGCCGACGATGTCGATCGGATTGCTCTTCGACCAGGTTTGCGGCAGCACCGCATCGAGGCGGGCGCGGGCCTCGGCCGAGATGTCGGCGGGGACGCCGCCGAGGTCGATCAGCCGGTCGATCGCCAGCACGCCGACGCCGCCGCCGTTGGTGAGGATCGCGAGCCGGTTTCCGTGAAAAGGCCGCTGCCGGCCGAGCGTCTCGGCGGCATCGAACAGCTCGCCGAGATCGAGCACGCGCAGCAGCCCGGCACGCAGGAACGCCGCCTCGTAGACCGCGTCGGTGCCGGCGAGCGCGCCGGTATGGGTGGCGGCGGCCCGGGCGCCCTGCGCATGGCGGCCGACCTTGATCACCACGACGGGCTTGGTGCGCGCGGCGGCGCGTGCCGCCGACATGAACTTGCGCGCCTGCTTGATCGATTCGACATAGAGCAGGATCGCCCGGGTGCTGCGGTCGGTCGCGAAGAAGTCGAGCAGGTCACCGAAGTCGACGTCGAGCTGGTCGCCGATCGACACCACGGCGGAGAACCCGATCCGCCGGTTCACCGCCCACTCGACCATGCCGGCCGCGACCGCGCCCGACTGCGCAATCAGCGCCAAATCGCCGGGAAGCGCGTTGTGCACCGCGAAGCTCGCATCGAGCCGCGCCCGCGGCGCCATGACGCCCAGGCAGTTGGGGCCGACCAGCCGCAGGCCGTAGCGGCGCGCCGCCTGCTCGGCGGCCTCGGCGAGCGAGCCGGGCCCGTGGCCGAGGCCCGCCGTGATGATGACGGCGCCCGCCGACCCGTTGCGGCCGGCCGACTCCACGATGGCGGGCACCATCGCCGGCGGCGCCGTGATGACGACCAGGTCGGGCGGCGGCGACAGCGCGTCCAGGCTGGCGACCGTCTTCAGCCCCTCGATCTCCGGATGGCGCGGATTGACCAGATGGACCGGCCCGGGAAATTTGGCCGCCAGCACGTTGCGGATGACGGCGCGGCCGAGCGACCTCTCGCGCGGGCTGGCGCCGACGATGGCGAGCGAGCGAGGAGCAACCATTCGATCGAGCCGCCAAGTCGACATGATGCCTCCGGATTGCGGTCGCCGTCGCGGGCCATGTGGCGGCGGCACACGCGCTCGTCGACCGATCACGTGCGCCGCACAATGACCTGGATCAATCGGGAGCCGTCGAGGCGGGGGACCCGACCGCCGCGATGATGGCGCTGACCATCGGCTTGAGATGAAAGTTGTCCACCGGCGCGATGCTCACCTGCCCGCCGGCCTCGGCGATCGCCCGGGCGACGACCGGGCCGACGGCCGCAATGGTGGTACGTGAAGGCGATGAGATCGACCGCGCCGCCCGCCATGGCGTCGATCACCTCGACGACCTTGCCGTCGTCGCTCTTGGAGCCGTAGACGTAGCACAGCACCGGATCCGGGTTGGCGCCACGGGCGGCGAGGAATTCGACCAGCGAGCGGTCCGGCGCGTCCGGATAGAGCTGGACCGCGACCCGGCGGCCGGCGAGGTCCTCGGTCTCCAGGGTCGCGATCACGCCGACCGTGGTCGGAGCCTGGGCGGCGAGGTCGGGCTTCAGCCCGATCGTCCGCAGCCTGGCGGCGGGCTTCGGCCCGCGGGTGATCTTGCGCACCCGCGCCAGGCCGGCGAGGAAGGCCGGCCCGAGCCCGCCGCGCTCGGCAAATCCGATGAGCCGCGACAGCCCCTCGCCGGTCATCAGGATGAGGTCGTCGGGCGGCTGATCGACGAAGCGGCGCAGCCAGGCCTCCACCGGCGCCGGGTCGGCGACATCGTGGATCGAGACCATCGGGCAGCGCACCGTCTCGGCGCCGTGCTGCTCCAGCATGCGGGCGAACAGGTCGAGTTCGCGCGTCTCCGCCACCACGATCCGCCGTCCCGCCAGGGAATCGCTCATCGGTGTCCTTCCGGAATTGATTCGCGAGCACTGGTACCCGATCTCGGCTCCCGTGCCTACCGGCGGGCTTCCGCCGCGACCGCCGAGTGGTTGCCCGATAATCTCGCGACCCGCCGCCAACCGGCGTATCATGCGGCTGGTCCGCCAATAAGGACCACGGCGGAGGAAACCCATGACCGAGACGGAGAGCATGCCCGACGATCTCGGGCTGCAGGGCAAGGTGGCGATCGTCACCGGCGGCGGGGCCGCGGACGATGGGATCGGCAACGGCCGCGCCGCCGCCATCCTGCTGGCGCGCGCCGGCGCCCATGTGCTGGTCGTCGATCGCGACCTGAGCCTCGCCGAGCGCACCGTGGCCATGATCACCGCGGAAGCCGGCAGCGCCGTCGCCGCCGCCTACGACGTCACCGACGCCACCCAATGCGCCGCCATGGTCGCGGACGCCGTCTCCCGCTGGGGCCGGCTCGACTGCCTCGACAACAACGTAGGCATCGGCAGCAAAGGCACCGTCGTCGAGGAAACCGAAGCAACCTGGGCCCG
>JBEKZK010000513.1:0-4336 GCA_049509935.1 Xanthobacteraceae bacterium
GGGTCGAAGCGTTCTACGGCTATCCGTACCAGAACCACGCCTGCATGGAGCCGATGAACGCCACGGCGCGCTATACCGACGACAAATGTGAGGTTTGGGCGCCGACGCAAGACGGCGGCGGAGCGTTTGCCGCGGTGCTGGAGGCTTCCGGCCTGCCGGCGTCGAAATGTGAATTCCACAAGGTTCATTTCGGCGGCGGCTTCGGCCGGCGCGGCCGCTCCGACTATATCGTGCAAGCGGTGCGGATCGCCAAGCAGATGCCGGGCATCGCCGTGAAGCTGATCTGGTCGCGCGAAGAGGACATGACGCACTGCTTCTATCATCCGATCACCCAATGCAGAATGATCGGCACCCTCGACGCCAGCGGCAACCTGACCGGCCTCCACATGCGGATCTCGGGCCAATCGATACTGGCAGCCCTACCCGCCTCTCGCCTGAAAACAATACTGGCAACGCTGTTCCCGTCCCGCGCAGGCAAGGACGAGACAGTCTTCGCCGGCCTCAGTCCGAACGGCGAGGCGGCGTTGGGGTATTCGGTTCCCAACCTTCTGATTGATTATGCCATGCGCAATCCTCACGTCCCGCCCGGGTTCTGGCGCGGAGTCAACATCAATCAGAACGCGATCTATCTCGAGTGCTTCATCGACGAGCTCGCCGATGCGGCCGGCCAGGATCCGCTCGAGTTCCGACGCAGGCTGATGGCGAGCCACCCGTTGCACCTGGCCGTGCTCAATGCGGTTGCCGAGCGGGTCGGATGGGACGGGCCGACACCCGAGGGCGTGTACCGCGGCCTGGCTCAGCACATGGCCTACGGCAGCTATGTGGCGGCCTGCGCCGAGGTCTCGGTGAGCAACAACGGCGCCGTCAAGGTCCGTCGCATGGTTGGCGCCATCGATCCGGGCACCGTCGTCAATCCGGCTCAAATCGAGCGGCAGATGGTCGGGTCCTTCGTCTACGGCCTGTCGGCGTTGTTCTACCAGGAATGCTCCATCAAGGATGGTGCAATCGAGCAGACGAATTTCGACGACTACGACGTGATGCGTATGGGCGGGATGCCGAATATCGAGGCGATCATCATGCCCTCGGGCGGATTCTGGGGCGGGGTCGGAGAGCCGACGATCAGCGTCGCCGCGCCCGCCGTGCTCAACGCCATCTTCGCGGCAACCGGCAGGCGCATTCGAAAAATGCCTCTCAAAAATCACAATCTTCGCCTGGATCGGGCTGCATAGCGTTGCCGGTCCCATTCCAGCTTGGACGGGGCAAAACCAATTCTCACGAGGGGAGCCGCGCGTCGAGAGTCGTGCGGTCTCGGACTGCGCGGTGCCATCTCGATGCGGTTGCAAATCACGCGGAAACCGCTTGGCGGGTTCAGTGCAGAATCCCAAAGCAGATCGCGGGTGCACTGTCTCCGCGACGGCTGGGCCGCTTTCGCGTCGCGCGACAGAACGAGCATCGACATGATGCGCTCGCCGCGATGTCGGCGAGACTTCGGGCATTCAGGTTAACCAGAGAGGCTCAGATGCGAGCTTGCTGCCGATGCTGAAAAGTTGCTGGCATCGCCGGGCGGTCGTGCTAGAGCACTGACGACGGAGGGCATGGTATGCGTTCGATCTACTTGACGCTTGCCAGAGGTCGTGGGCGGTGGCGTGCCGCAACCCCTTCGGGTCACCAACACTCAATAGACTTCGTTGATGCTCGGGGTCGAGCGGCCGACCGTGACACGACGCATCATTTTCGATCGGTGTGCAGATGCTAGATATGCAGAAGTCTCGCCCAAGCGCAGCCGCCCACGACGACGTCGGCCGCGAGCCCTGGAGCGGCAGCGCGCCGTCTCCGGCCGACATGATCGAGGCGGCGCTCGGAATGCTGCGCCGTCAGATCTGGTTGATCGCCGCACTGGCAGTGGTCGGGATCGCGGCGGGCGTCCTCTACGTCCGCGTAGCGCCTCCGATGTACACGGCGTCCGCGCAGCTGATGGCCGATGCGCGCAAGGTGCAGATCTTTCAACAGCAGGGAATCTTCGGCGATGCTCCGGTCGACGCCGCGGCGCTGGAGAACCAGATCCAGGGCATCAAGGGCGAGCAGGTGGCACTCGTAGTGGTCAAGAAGCTCGGCCTGACCGAAGATCGGGAGTTCGTGACGCCGGCCGGAACCCTGGTCGGGCGGCTGCTCGACCTGGTTCCGGCGAGCCTGCGTCCGCGCGGGCTGCTCGAGCTCGTTCCGGCGGACCTGCGTCCGCGGCTGCTTGCGCTCGTTCCGGCGAGCCTGCATTCGCTGACGACCACGGTGCCCGCCAGCGAGGAGGAAAGGACGCGGCGGGCGCTTGCGACGGTCGAGGCCAATCTGAAGGCCGAGCGTGCGGGCGCGAGCCAGGCGATCAACATCAGCTACCGTGCCCTGAGCGCCGGCCGTGCGGCCGACATCGCCAATGCGGTGGCGGAGGCCTATTTGGCCGACCAGGCGGAAACCAGGAACCAGATGACGCAAGTCGCCGGCGGCTGGCTGCAGGATCGCGTGCAGCAGTTGCGCGAGCAGAGCGCGGCGGCTGAACGGGCGCTCGCCGACTTCAAGACGCAGAACAACATCGTGACGGCGAACGGCAAGTCGATCAGCGAGGACGAGCTCAACCAGCTCAATGCACAGCTAGTCACTGCCCGCGCCCAGGCGTCGGAGGCGCGCGCTCGCCTGGACCGTATCGAGGCGATCGTGCAGGGCGGAAATCTCGACGTGGCGGTGAGCGGCGCAGTGGCCGAAAGCCTCAACAATCCGGTCATCACCAAGCTGCGGAGCGAATACCTCGATCGGGTGAATCGGGAGGCCGACTTGACCGACAGGTACGGCCCCGATCATCAGGCCGCGGTCAACCTGCGGCGGCAGATCCGCGCGCTGCGCGGCTCGATCCTGGACGAGCTGAAGCGCATTGGCGAGAGCTACAAGAGCGACTACGAGATCGCGCGGCAGCGGCGCGACAGCCTGGAAACCTCTCTGGCGCAGGCGGAGTCGCAGTTGCAGATGAGCGGCGGGAGGCAGTCCAAACTGCACGAGCTCGAGGTCGCGGCGCAGACCTACCGGTCGCTCTACGACAATTTGCTGCAGCGCTATACGCAGTCGATCGAGCAGCGGTCATTCCCGATCGGCGAGGCGCGCCTGACGCGGCCGGCGACGCCGCCGCTGGAGAAGAGCGGCCCAAAAGCCATCATCGTGATGGCGCTCGCATCGTTCGGCGGGCTCGGGCTCGGGATCGGGCTCGGCATCCTGCGCGAACTGATGGATCGGGTGTTCCGCACCGCCAAGCAGGTCGAGAGCACGCTGCTCACCGACTGTATCTCGATCGTTCCCGCGCAGGGCCCTTCGCGCGCCCGCCGTGTCGGCAACAATGAGCGGCGGGCGCAGGTCGCGGCACGCGTCATCGGGCGCAACACGAGCCCGATGTGGAATGTGATCGACTTGCCGTTTTCGCGGTTTTCCGAGTCGATCCGGGCGGTCAAGCTCGGCTGCGACCTGGCCGGTGCCGTGAAGTCCAACAAGGTCATCGGTGTCACCTCGTCGCTGCCGAACGAAGGAAAGTCGACCGTCGCGGCGGCGCTCGCGCTGTCGACCGCGCAGGCTGGAAGCCGGGTCATCCTGGTCGACGGCGACCTGCGGAACCCGTCGCTGACCGAGGCATTGGCGCCGGAAGCCGAGTTCGGCTTCCTCGATGTGGTCTCGGGCCGCAAGCCGCTCGATGAGGTCCAGTGGACCGAGCCGCAGTCCAACCTGACGTTCCTGCCGGGCGTCGTTGCACCCGGACTGAGCAACTCGAGCGCGATTCTGTCCTCGGACCGCACCAAGGAGCTCTTCGAGCGCCTGTGCCACAGCTACGACTTCGTGATCGTCGACCTGTCGCCGCTGGCGCCGGTCATCGACGTGCGGGCGACCACGCAATTCATCGACTCGTTCGTCTTCGTCATCGAATGGGGGCGCACGAGGATCGGCGTCGTCAACCATGCGCTGAGGCAAGCGCGTGGCGTTCAGCAGAATGTGCTCGGCGTCGTCCTCAACAAGGCGTCGATCCGTCAGCTCAGCCGCTACGAGGGGCAGGCCAAGGAATACTATCAGAACAAGCACTATGGCCGGTACGGCTGCGCGAGCTGATCATCGGGCGAGGCGCCGGCCGCGCGCCGATCGACGTGCTCGGGCGATTGGGAGTGCATGAGCCTTGACGAGAGGATTACATGGCCGTCTCGGGCATGCAGGCGGGCAATGCCGACGGCCGAGCCGGGCCTGCTCCGGGGCGACCGACATCGCGACGGCACGCGTGGGCGCCATGCGGAATTATGCGACGTCTTGGCGGTTG
>JBEKZK010000514.1:0-4331 GCA_049509935.1 Xanthobacteraceae bacterium
GCCATGGCGAGCGCCAGGGCGAGCACAACGGCGAGCGCCGGCTGGCCGGCGGCCATCAGGGCCCAGAAGACGATCAACGGCAGCAGGCCGAGGTTGGCCGCGACGAACGTCCTCATGGCGCGATCCTCCATTGTTTGCAGGAGGATCGCCTGTTTTCGGTGGCGCGCCTTGATTCCGATCAAAGGCCGTCGAGAGGGGCCGAGCTGTCAGGGATACGGCCGTCGCGGTTCGCCATCGCCCGAAGGGTCAACGGCGCCCGGCGCACGCCTCATCCATAGCGCTCGCCCCAGCCGTACAGCGCCTTGAGCACCGGACCCAAGGCCTTGCCCTTGTCATTCTGGTGAGCTGGTTCGGCCTGGCACTGGTGCTGTCGTGGCTCGAGGTCTTTCGCGGCGCCGCCGATCGGATCCCCGCCGATCAAGGACAGTTGCCAGCGAGGAATCTACAGCGCTTCCCGGCTCGAGGTGCCGCAACAAGTGATTCACCATGACCGGGAAGCGCTGTAGTGCGGTCTGACCTGCCGAAGCCGGACCTCTCGGACCTTCGACTGCGCCGCCCCGTCCGCATGGTTCGGGGCGGCCGTCGCTGTCCGGGTTCCCGCCGGTTTTCCCGGTCCCGACCGGATTTGATCGGGACAGCTGGTAAACGTCTCGCGGTTCGCGTAAGGAGGACAGCTGCGCGCGCAGGCAGTCCCGTTGGTCGGGATGGTGACCGCCGATGGCCAATCCAACAGCTACCCAACTGTCCGAGATCATCGGCCAGGTCGCCGCACCGGCGTTCCTGCTGGGGGCGGTCGCGGGATTCATATCGATTCTGATCGGGCGGCAGAACCGCATCATCGAATTCGATCATATCCGATGAGCGGCGGGCAGCGCGAGCGCAACAGCAGATGACGCGCGCCACGCCGTCCACGGCAACGCCGGCGGTCCGGCCGGACAGGAGAGTGTGATGCCGAACATGGGGCTGATTCTGCAGGGCGGCGGCGCCCTCGGCGCCTACGAGCATGGCGCCGTCGAACGACTGATCGAGCTCGGATGGCAGCCGGTCGCGGTCTCCGGGGTGTCGATCGGAGCGACCACGGCGGCGGCCGTCGCCGGCGCCCCGGACGGCGACATCCGCGCCAGCCTGCAGCGGCTGTGGGACGCGATCACGCTCACACCGGCGCCGTTCTGGCCCGAGGAGCGGCAGGCCGCATTCTCGATCTTCGGCAACCCGGGCTTCTGGCGCTCGCGCACCGATTATTTCAACCTCCACCAGTGGACGAACCTGTGCGACGTGTCTCCGATGCGCCAGACCCTGGCGACCATCTGCGACTTCGAGCGGCTGAACGATCCCGCCAACATGCGGATGGCGGTGACCGCCACCAATGTCATGACCGGCGACCAGGTCACGTTCTCCAACCATGTCGCCAATGCCGACGCGCTGAGCTACGCAACGCCGAAATTCGTGCGCGCGACGCTGACGCCCGACCATATCCTGGCGAGCGGCAGCCTGCCGCCCGGCTTTCCAATGACGGTCATCGACGGCGTCGCCTACTGGGACGGCGGGCTGTTCGACAACACGCCGATCGAATCCCTGCTCGACATGCTGGACGAGGACGAGATCGAGCATCTGCCGATCTTCGTCGTCGACCTGTTCCCCACCCACGCCGCGTTGCCGGCGAACCTGACGGAGGTTCACGAGCGCATGCTGGAGATCAGCTTCGAGAGCCGGTTTCTGGTCCACCACGCCGACGCCGACGGCAGCCTGGCCCCGTTCACCAGCATGCTCGAGGAGATCGAGCGCGATCTGCCGCGCGACAGCAAGGTGCGCGGGCGGGAGGCGTTTCGCCGATTGTTCCGCATGCGGGCGCTCAAGAACTTGCGGGTGATCGAAGCCGAGCATGCGCCGATGACCGGCGGCATGGACTTCTCCACCTTCGGTGTGAAGCGCCGCTACGAGAGTGGCCGCCAGGCCGTCGACAAGTTCTTCGCCGAACACGAGGCCGACAAGCAGGCAGCCGAAGCCGAGACCGCCCCAACCCCGCGCCGAGAGGCCAAGGCGGGCTGAGCCGCCGGGAAGTGGCGACGTCCCGGGCGTCCCGCAGCGTCCTGTAGCCCGGATGGAGCGAAGCGCAATCCGGGGACAGTCGTGCCACACCGCGAGGCCTGGCTCGTCATGGCCTGGCTCGTCCAGGCCATCCACGTTTTACCGGCAGCGAGCAAGACGTGGATGCCCGGCCCGAGGCAAAGCCCGAGGCCGGGCATGACGGCGAGCGGTTGTGCGCCAATCCGATCGCGATGCGCGCTAGCCGTTGGGCTTCTTTTCCGGCTTCTTCGGCGGAGGCGGCGGCGGCGCCCGATGCACGACGGCCTGAGGTCGCGGCGGAGGATTCGCCGCCCGGGGGGCGGCCGGCTCGCGCGGCTTGGGCGGCGGCTTGTCATGGACGGTGGCGTGGTGATCGGCGTTGCCGGGATTGCGGTTGGTCGTGGTCTCGCGGGCGGGAGGCGTCGGCTGCCGGCTGACGGCGGGCGCCACCGCGGCGTTCGCCCGCTGCGGCCTGGTGCGGCCGGCGGGCGTGTTGGCCGGCGCGGTCGCGTGGCCGGGCGCCACCACGCCGGGACCGGTGAACGCGCCCGGTCGGGAGGTTGCCGCGATGGCCGGGGCGCCGTGATTGATCGACGCCCGCAGGTCGCGGTTGGTGCTGGCGGTCTGCTGATGCTGCGTCTGCGCCGCCGTCGGCGGCACGTGCTGCTCGGCGAGCGCCGTCCGCTCCTCCGGGGTCGGCTGCGCGGTGCTGCCGCCGGTGCCGCCATGGAAGCTCACGTTGGTCACCGACGTGTTGTTGATGATCGTCTTGTTGTAGACGTTGGTGACGTGGACGCCGCCGAAATTGTTCACCGTCGTGTTGTAGCTGAACACGTCGCCACGCCAGTATCCGCCTTCGTAGCCGCGGCCGCCGTAGCCGAAGCCGTAGTTGATGCCGCCGTAGAACCCGATATGCGGGCCCCAGTAGCCCTCGTGCATGACATAGACGCCGTCGCTCCAGCCCCAGTACGCCGGCGTCCACAGCAGGCCCACCGCTGGCGGCTCCGCCCAGGTGCCCGGCACCCAGTAGTAGTCGTCGACGTCGTAGGCCCAGTAGCCCGGCGTCCAGATGTAGCCGGGACCCGGAATCGGCGGCTGGTCGTAGACCGGGAGCGGCGGCGGCGCGATGGTGATGGAGACGGCGAGCGCGATCTGCGCGCGGGGTGCGGACGGCAAGCCCAGGACCGCGAGCGCGGCCATGACCGGAACGAACAGGCGGAAGCTGCGCATCGTGTTTTCTCTCCGGGGTCGGGTTGCCCGCTGACGTCATGAGCGGAATGCCATGCCGGCGGGTCGGTCGAGCAGGCTGCCAACCACATCGGCTCTGCTCGCTGTCAGCTCGGCGGTGGCTCAAACGTCGGGTGCCGATGCCGTCCTGATTGTCTTTCGACGAAAATAGTCCGTGGAGAAAAGGTCCTTTTGATGACACGGCGCTCGTACGGCCGTGTCCCGGGAGTCACTGCGCGAACAGATTGACGGGCAGCGGCCCGCCCCCGGCGGGTTTCGTCACCGGTTCCACCCGGTTCCACCAGCCGCCGCCGAGCGCCTGGAACAGCGCCGCGGTGTCGGCGAACCGAGCGGCCTGCGCCTGGACGCGGGCGAGCACGGCGTTCTGATAGGTGATCTGCGCATTGAGGAGGAACAGGATGTTGGCATAGCCGGTCTCGATCTGCTGCCGCGACAGATCGAGGCTCACCTTGGCGGCGCGCTCGAACTCTCTTGTCGCCTTCAGCGCATCGGCGTCGTTCTTCAGGGCGCGCAGGGTGTCGGCGACGTTCTGCAGCGCCGCGAGCACGACGAAGCGGTACTGCGCGGCGGCCGCGTCGTAGGCCGCCTCGGCGGCGCGCTTCTCGTGCAGCAGGGTGCCGCCGTCGAACAGCGTCTGGGTGGCGCTGCCGGCGAGCGTCCAGAACGCGTTGGCGGGCGAGATCAGCCCGGCCATCGTGGTTGCCGTGTAGCCGCCGACGGCGCTGACCGTGAAGCTCGGCAGCATGTTGGCGGTGGCGACGCCGATCTGGGCGCCGGCCGCATGCAGCAGCTCCTCGGCCGCGCGCACGTCGGGGCGGTGCTCGACCAGCCTGGAGGGCAGGGTGACCGGCAGATCCGTTGGCAGTTGCAGGTCGGCGAGCTGGAACGTTTCCACCGGCTCCTCGCTGGGAAAGCGGCCGGAGAGCGCAGCCAGCAGGTCGCGCTGCTGCGCCAGCGCCTTGCGCAGCGGCGGCAGGGTCGCCTGGATCTGCGCGAGCTGCGCCTCCTGGGCGGCG
>JBEKZK010000515.1:0-4325 GCA_049509935.1 Xanthobacteraceae bacterium
AAAACCCATCAGACTGGTCCGCTCGATCTCATCGTAGTTGCGTCCATCGGCCTCGCAGTGCCGGCGCAGGACCGCGAACTTGTGCCGCACTCCATCGGGGTCGCCGAACACGTTGCAGGCATTGCCGTGCCGGGCGACCGCGCGCAGGGTCAGCTGCTCGCCGCCGCCGGCAATCATGATCGGCGGGTGCGGCCGCTGCAGCGGCTTGGGCTCCAGGATCGCCTCCTCGGCGTGGAAATATTTGCCGTGGAAGGTCGTTCGCGGCGTGGTCCACATCGCGACGATGAGGCGGACGGCTTCCTCCATCTGGCGGATGCGCACTGCGGGACGCGGCGGGAACTCCCAGCCGTATTGGCGGTATTCGGTCTCGAACCAGCCGGCGCCGATGCCGAGCGTCAGCCGGCCTCGGCTGATCAGGTCGACGCCGGCGGCAATCTTCGCCAGATGCGCCGGGTTGCGGTAGGCGACCGAGGAGGCAAGCGTCGCGAGGCGGATGCGGCTGGTCACCGCGGCGAGCGCCGAGAGCACCGTCCAGCCCTCGACGAACGGCTCGTCCGGCGCGCCGACGACCGGGATCTGGATCAGGTGGTCCATCACCGAGAACCAGGTGAAGCCATGCTCCTCGGCCCAGCGCGCCCGTGCCGCCACGCCCGAGAAGATCTCGGCCGGGTCGGGGCCGAACAGCCACGACGGATTGTGAATGCCGAACTTCATGACAGGCCTCCGTGTGTAGGATTGGGTTGAGCACTTGCAAAACCAATCGATGGGTTTCGCGGCGAAATCGGACAAGCGCCCGATTTCGCCACTCTACCCATCCTACAGACAGGCTTCACGCAATCGCTCTAAAGCGGCTTGAGCGCCACCTCGATCTCACGACGGCGGCTCTCCATGAACGGGGGAATCGACAGCTTTTCTCCAAGGCTCTCGAGCGGCTCGTCGGCCGTGAACCCGGGGCCATCGGTTGCGATCTCGAACAGGATTCCGTTTGGTTCACGGAAATAGAGGCTGCGGAAATAGAAGCGGTCGACCGGCCCACTCGACGGCATGCGGAGCCGAGCGAGACGCTCGGTCCAGGCATCGTAGTCAGCGTCGGGAATGCGGAACGCGACGTGATGAACGCCGCCGGCCCCGGGTTGCGCGATCGGAAGATTTGGCTCGACCGCCACATGCATTTCCGCTGCGGGTCCGCCACCACCCATCTGATAGACGTGTGTAGTCGAATGCCCGCCCCCGGGCGCGACGTATTCCCGGATGAACTTCATTCCAAGAACGTGGGTCAGCACGATATCGGTCGGCTTCAGGTCGGGAACGCTGATCGTGATCGGGCCAAGCCCGCGGATCTGATGCCCGGCCGGCACCGGGCTGCGCGTCCACGGATGGGCGTCGCCGGCGCCCCGGTCGTCGATCAGACTCAGACGCTGCCCCTCGAAATCCTCGAAATCGAGCGTCAACCGGCCGTCCCGCTCCACGACCGGACCATGCGCGACCTTCAGAGCGACGAAGCGCTCCTTCCACCAGGCGAGCGCGGGCTCGCCGGCGACCCGCAATCCGGTGCGCGTGATGCTGTGCGTGCCGCGCCCCTCGGGCTCCACCGGAAAGTCGAAAAAAGTGAGGTCGGTGCCGGGCGACGCCAGACCGTCGGCATAGAACAGATGATAGGCGCTGACATCGTCCTGGTTGATCGACTTCTTCACCAGCCTCATGCCCAGCGTCTGGGTGTAGAAGTCGAGGTTGCGCGAGATCTCGGCGGACACGGCGGTGAGATGGTGGATTCCCTCGAGTTGCATGGTGGGATCTCCGTGAACGTACGAGCCGCGCCGGCCTGTCCGGTGATGGCGTCAGAGCTGTGCAATCCAGTCTCGCACGAGCGTCACGTCGCGGTGAGACAGCCCGTGGGCCGCCGCAACGGTCAGTGCCTGGACGACCGCACCCGCATTCGACAGGGTGGCCGCAAGGCTGGCGGCGTTGGCTGCCGGGACGATCGGATCCATCTGACCGGAAATGATCAGCACCGGTGTGCCGGTCAGATCGGCAACGGGAGGCTCGCCGAGCGGTGTCATCGCGCGCAGCAGGACGGCGCCTGCGAGCGTCTCGGGCCTGAGCAGCAGGACGGCCGCCGCGATATTCGCTCCGTTGGAGAATCCGACCGCGATGGGGCGAGACAATTGGTAAGCCTCGCGCGCGTCCGCGACGAAGTCGGCGAGCTCGTTGGCGCGCCGGCGCACGTCATCCTCGTCGAAAACACCTTCGGCGAGCCGGCGAAAGAACCGCGGCATGCCCTGTTCCAACACCTTGCCGCGGACCGCCAGCAGCGCCGATCCCGGCGCGATCGTGCGTCCGAACGGAAGCAGGTCGGTCTCGTCTCCGCCGGTCCCATGGAGCAGGAGGATCGGCGGCCTGCCGGGATGGGTGCCGGGCTCCAAGCGGTGGTGGAAATTCAATGTCGTCGCGCTCATGCCTGCGCTCGCCCGTTGGGCCGCGTTCGTCGGTGGACATTCAGCGATGTCGGGCGCCCGGTCACGACGCATCCTGCCGCCATGTGCCGCCGCGCAGGGTCGCGGCGGCGCCCCACGAGGCCAGCGCCGCCATGGCGAGCGCGATCAGCACGTTGTAGCCGGCGAGCGACAGGCCGAGAAACCGCCAGGCCGCCTCGTCGCAGCGCACCACGCTGGTCGACTGGATCCGCTGGAGCAGGTCGCGCGCCGAGCCGAAGCTGGCGACCGGCCCGGAGCAGTCCTGCGGGCCCGGCCACCAGTGCCATTCGACGCCCGCGTGATAGACGCCGAGGCCGGCGCCGCACAGCATGGCCAGCGCGATGGCGACGAGGCCGCCGGCGACCACCGCACGCGGCGCCCGGCGCAGCGCCGCCACCGCGACGATGGCGGCAAGCGGGATCGCCACGTAGTACGGCGTGCGCTGCTCCAGGCAGAGTGGGCACGGCTGCAGGCCGACGACGTACTGGAAGAACCAGGCGCCGGCGATGGTGGCGGCCCCGAGCGCCGCGACAGCAATCGCGGCCGCGGCCGCCGGCCGCGTCCGGACTGATTCGGTGACATGCGCCGGAACCACGGCATCCATGGGGCCACGGCATACCGGGGTGACCGGGTGTTGTCGATTCAGGGAGTCGTGAAGAGAGGCCCGCGTGATGGGCTCGAACTCCATGTTGGGAAGATCGGCGATTCCGCCGCGGCCCATGCCGGCGGCTGCCTGCCGCGGCCGTCGCCTGCCGCCGGCGGTATTCCGCCGTTGACCGGGCGGCGCCCCCGGCTATGATCCGCGCGCGGTGCCCCTGTGGCGGAATCGGTAGACGCGCCTGACTCAAAATCAGGTGGCCGCAAGGTCGTGCTGGTTCGAGTCCGGCCAGGGGCACCAACGGTTTTCGCCAAAATGCGGGCATGCTTGCGACGCGCGCCGCCTGAAACGTCGAAAGCTGGTAGCCGCGCCTGACATGTCGTCGCGATAGGCATGGCTGATAGCGGCCAAAGTCGCCGGCCGGGCGCTCTTTTCCAGGCGAATGGTCTTGCACAGCTATAGCATGTCCCGGCGAAGTGGACCCGGTTCGCCGATCAAGGACATGCGAACAAGGGGATCTACAGCGCTTCCCGGGTCGAGGCGCGGCAACAAGTGGTTTGTTCACTATGACCGGGAAGCGCTGTAGAGGCCTGAAGGCACGACATCTGCTCTCACGAGCCTTGCGCGAAGCTGTACCCTTATCGGTCGTCATTGCCGCCGCATTATGCTCGTCTCACGCAGCAGTTGCCCACACGGGCGTTCAGGTCGAAATGATCTGCCCTTACGATGGGACGAAGTTTTCGTTTCAAGCCCAGACGTCGGGTTCGTCATTTGGAACGACGCTCGATTTCATGCCGGTCGGTGCGATCCAAAGCCCTTCGCCGATGGCGGTATGCCCGACCAACGGCTTTGTGTTCTTCAAGGATAAATTCGACGACCAGGAACTGGAACGCCTTCGCCCTCTCATTTTGTCGCCGGACTATCAAGCCTTGAAAGAGGAAACGCCTTACTATCGAGCCGCTTGGATCGGCGAGCACACTCGGGCTCCCCATGCTGAGGTGTCATGGGCGCTTCTCCAAGCGACATGGGAGGTTTTTCGAGATCCCCAACACTATGCGCGCTATGCAACGGAACTGGCCACACGGCTGCCGGATGATATCGCTGCATCTAACCCGGACCAAAAGAGGATGTTTCAGCTCCTCCAAGGCGAGATCATGCGGCGTCTTGGAAGTTTCGACGACGCCAAACAGTATTTCCAAAACTGGTCGAGGGAACTGGATCCGACCAGCAATGACGCTCTCACGGCGGCCTTC
>JBEKZK010000516.1:0-4309 GCA_049509935.1 Xanthobacteraceae bacterium
GGCGAAGTGATCGCCGAGGTCTGCGCGGCGCAGCTGGAGCCCTATCTCGGGCTGCGCTACCCGGCGGGCGACATCCCGCCACAGGCCCGGCGGCTGTACCTGCGCCAGCGCGTCTGTGCGATGGCCGATTCCGGCTCGGAGCCGGTGCCGCTGCTCGTCGATCCGGGGCTCGACGACGGCACGGCGCTCGACCTCACCCACAGCGCCCTGCGCAGCATCTCGCCCATCCATCGCGAATACATGCGCAACATGAAAAACGCCGCCAGCCTGACGGTCGCGCTCGCGCCCGGGCCGGACCTCTGGGGCATGCTGGTATGCCACCACGCGACGGCGCGGGTCGCGGGGCCCGAGCTGCGGGCGGCCGTCGACATCTTCGGCCAGGTCGTGTCGCTGCTGCTCGGCAGCCTGGCCCTCGCCGAGGTGCATGCCCAGAGGGCCGCGCGCAGCGCCACCCTCCGGGCGCTGATCGATCGGCTCGCCGCTCCAATGGCGGTCGCCGAGGCATTGGCGGCTGCGGAGGCTGAGCTGCTCCAGGTGGTGGGCGCGGCCGGGGCAGTGGTGCGTTTCTCGGGCACCCTCCGTTGTCTCGGACGCACCCCGCCGCCGCTCGCGGTCGAGCGGGCGCTTGCGGTGCTGCAGGTCGAGCCCGGTTCTGACATGCTGGCGCTCGACGATCTCGGCCTGCGCCATCCCGAGCTCGCTGCCTGCAGAAGCGAGGGCAGCGGCGCGCTGCTGCTGCCGCTCGCGCACGGCGCCGACGACGCGATCCTGTGGTTCCGGCCGGAGCTGTTGCTGACCGTCGCCTGGGCCGGCAATCCGGCCGAGCACGTCACCGCGGACCCGGTCACCGGGCGGCTCTCTCCGCGGGCCTCCTTCGCCGCCTGGAGGGAGACGATGCGCGGCCGCTCCGCGCCCTGGGCGCAGAGCGATCTGGCGCTTGCCCGCGACGTGCGGAGCGCGGTCCAGGCGGAGCTGGCGCAGCGCGCGGAGGCGGAGCTCTGCGTCGCCCGAACCGAGCTCGAACGCAGCAAGCAACTGGTGCTCGCATGCGTCGAAGATGCGCTGGTCAGCCTCACCATAGCCGACGCGACGCGGCCGGACTGGCCGCTGATCTATGTCAACCGCATGTTCCTGCAGATGACCGGCTATGAGGTCGGTGAGGTGATCGGACGCAATGGCCGGTTTCTCCAGGGCCCCGCGACCGACCCGAAGGGTGTCGCCGAGCTTCGCCGGGCGGTCTCGGCCGGCGAGAAGGCCGAGGTTCAAGTCATCAACTATCGCAAGGACGGAACCCGGTTCCTCAACCGCCTGCTGCTGGAGCCGATCCACGACGATGCCGGTCGGCTCGCTGCCTACCGGGGAAGGCAGTTCGACGTCACGCTCGAGGCCAAGCAAAAGGCCGCCGAAGGCCAGCGGCAGAAGATGGAGGCGCTCGGGCGGCTGAGCGGCGGCGTCGCGCACGAGATCAACAACATGCTGCAGCCGGTCACGCTGCTCGGACAGGATGTCATCGACCGCGGTCTGGTCAACGACGAAGGCAGGCAGCACCTCGAAATCGTGCTCGAGTGCGCCAAGAATGCACGGCGCATCATCGGCGATCTGCTTACCTTCTCGCGGCCGACCCCACGACGCGCGGAGCTCCACGATCCGATCGTGCTGTTGGACGACAGCCTGCGCCTGGTGCGGCCGGCGATCCCCCACGGCGTTGCTCTCAAGGTGTGCATCGTGGGGCGCCCGCCAGCGGTCACGATCGACTCCACCTGGTTCGTTCAGATCCTCCTCAATCTCGTGACCAATGCGGCCGCCGCGATGGGCGGTCGGGGCGAGGTGACGATCGAGCTCGAGGATGTGCACGGAACCGGGAAGAGCGCGGGACGGGAGCGGGCCGGCTTCGTTCGGCTGCGCGTGATCGACACCGGCTGCGGCATGGACAGGACCACGTTGGACCGCGCCTTCGAGCCGTTCTTCACGACCAAAGCGGTCGGGGAGGGGACCGGGCTCGGGCTTCCCCTGGTGTACGGCCTGGTCCAGGAAATGGGCGGGTCGATCGAGCTCGAGAGCGAGCCGGGCCGCGGGACCACGGTGACGATGTGGATACCTGCACCTGACGGAGAGAGGAACGATGGCATCGATATTGGTCATTGAGGACGTTCCGGCAGTGTTGCTGTCGCTGCGGATCGTGCTGCAAGGGAAGGGTCACCAGGTCACCGGCGCAGCGAATGGAACGCGCGGCCTCGACCTGCTCGCGAGCGCTGCGTTCGACTTGGTGATCACCGACATCTGGATGCCCGGGTCGAGCGGGACCGAGGTCATCGCCAAGGGCCGGGAACGGTCGCCGCGGACGCGCTTCCTGGCCATCACAGGTGGTGACCCCAACGTCAGTGGCCCGCAGGATGCGCTGCGCCGGCAGGATTTCGGCGCCGACGCGGTGCTGCTGAAGCCGTTCGAGAAGGAGGAGCTGCTGAGCGCCGTGTCGCTGCTCGTCCCAGGCTCAGTGGTCTGACCCATTCCGCTCCGAACGGTTCGTTAACGCCTGAGTCACCATGCTCCGAAGGGAAACGTCGAGGTGTCGCATGTGGCGGGCTCCGAATTGTTGCAGCGCCCGCCGTGAAGGCCGGGCGGTTCTGCCCACGGCTTGCTCCGCGCTGCAAGGCATGCAGCGGCGTGTACCCGCTGTCCGCTCGACGGCGTGTGTTTGACGTGTACGGCCCGGTCACGACGCCGCTGTCGGTGTCCGCCGCGCCGTCGCTGTCCGCCGAGCTCCGGGCGCGAACCGCGCTTCTGCATGGGCAGATCGAGGCCCTGCTCGGGCTGCCCGGCGCGATCCACAACCGGGATGACTACGTGATCTGGCTCGGCCGTTTCCTCGGGCTCTACGCGCCGCTGGAGCGGCAGTTGGCGGCGTTCTCCGAGTGGGGCGCGCTCGGCCTCGCATTGCCGTCGCGCAGCCGCAGCTCCCGTCTCGCCGACGATCTCGCCGCACTCGGCCGCGATCCGCGCGGCGTGCCGTGCACATCCCCCGCGCTGCTGCCGGATCTGCCGTCCTTCGCGCACGCGCTCGGCGCGCGCTACGTGCTGGAAGGCGCGGCGCTCGGCGGGCGCGTGATCCTGCGTGACGTGGAGGCGCGGGTCGGCGCCCCGATCGCCGGGGCGACGCAGTTTTTTGGCGGCCGCCGCGAAGCGGTCGGGCCGATGTGGCAGAGCTTCCAGGCTGGCTTGGACGACTTCGGGCGCGCGCAACCGCAACTCTGCGCCGATGTGGTGACCGGCGCGGAGCGGGCGTTCCGCGCCATGCTGGCCTGGTTCGCTCCGTTCTGCGCCGCCGCGGCGGGCCGGCCATGAGCGGCGGTCACGACGCAGGCTCCCATGGATTGGCGCCGGCGGCTGATCCGTCGCTCTGCGAGCGCGAGCCGATCCACATCCCCGGAGCGATTCAGCCGCACGGCGCGGTTCTCGCCGCCCAGGCAGACGGGCTCCTGGTGACCCATGCCAGCGCCAACCTGGCGGCGATCCTGGGCCGTCCGGCCGAAGCGGTACTGGGGCGGCCGCTGGAGGAGGCGGTCGGCGCGGCCGCATGCCGGGCGCTGCAGGGTGCCGGGTCGCGCGACGGGACAGCGCTCGGCCGCGTGCATTCCGTGCCCGGGCCGCACGGCGGCATGCTCTGTCTGCGCGCCCACCCCTCCGGCGGGCGCATCTGCATCGACATCGAGCCCGAGGCCGTTGAAGGGCCGCTCGTCACCATGCTGCAGGCGGTCCTGGAGACCTTCAAGCACGCGGTGACGCGCGGCGAGCTCTGCGATCTCGCGGTTCGCGGGCTGAAGGAGATTTCCGGCTACGACCGTGTCATGGCCTACCGCTTCGGCGAGGACGGCCATGGCGAAGTGATCGCCGAGGCCTGCGCGGCGCAGCTGGAGCCCTATCTCGGGCTGCGCTATCCGGCGGCTGATGTCCCGCCGCAGGCTCGGCAGCAGTACCTGCGCCAGCGCGTTGGCGCGATCGCCGACTCGAGCTACCGGCCGGTTCCGCTGCTTGCCGATCCGGCGCTGGACGACGGCTCACCGCTCGACCTCACCCACAGCGCCCTGCGCAGCGTCTCTCCCGTCCACTGCCTCTACATGCGCAACATGAGGACGGCAGCGAGCGTGACGGTCGGGCTCGCCCATGGGCAGCATCTCTGGGGCATGCTGGTATGCCACCACGCGACCGCGCGGATCGCGGGGCCCGAGCTGCGGGCGGTCGCCGACATGATCGGCCAGGTGGTGTCGCTGCTGCTCGGCAGCGTGGGTGGGGCGGAGGCCTCCGCCCGGCG
>JBEKZK010000517.1:0-4306 GCA_049509935.1 Xanthobacteraceae bacterium
TCCCCGGCGCCGGCGGCCGGCCGTTGCGGCTCTCCCAGGTATTGAGGCCGATGTGGTGGTGATAGCCGCCGGCCGAGACGAACGCCGCCTGGGCGCCGTAGCGCTGCGTCAGCTCGAAGCCGAGCACCCCGCAATAGAAGCCCAGCGCGCGATCGAGGTCGGCGACCTTGAGGTGCACGTGGCCGATTCGCGTGCCTTCCGCGATCGGCCGCGGGTTCTCGGCGAGCGCCTTGAGTCTCGATGGCATGGTCTGCTCCGGGTGCGGGGTGCGGGCGCGGTCACGCCGCGTGCGACAGCGGCCTGTCGGCGCTCGACGAGCCCTTGTGGAACAGCGTTCCCAGGCTGAACGCGCCCGGACCCGCCGCTGCGATGTAAAGGAACACGAAACAGAACAGGATCGCCGCATCGCCACCGTTCAACGTCGGGTGAACGCTGTGCGGTGCGTGGAACATCCAGTAGGCGACGGCCATCTGGCCGGAGGCCAGGAACGCGGCAGGGCGAGTGAACAGGCCGAGTGCGATCAATGCGCCGGTCACGGTCTCGATCACCGCACCGGCGCCGAACAACGACATCAGCGGCACGGCACCGGGAGCGGCCCCTGCCGGAAAGCCGAACAGCTTGACCAGGCCGTGAGCGAGGAACAGCACGCCCGCAACAATGCGCAGCGCCGCGAGCAGGGTCGGGGCGAACCGCTGGGTATCGTATGAAGTCATCGCATTCGTCCTATACACCAAGGCCGACGGCCGTTCCGTCCAGCAAACGCCAAGATGGCAATACTCCGCACGATTGATAATTCGGCGATTTTGCGGCAGTCTCTTTCCAATTCGGAAAGAATGGAACATTGGATCGGATCGAGGAGCTGCGCGTCTTCAACGCCGTGGCGGACGCCAGAAGCTTTGCCAAGGCGGCGCGCCGCCTTGGCATTTCGCCGGCGCAGGCCTCCAAGCTGGTGGCGCGGCTGGAGGACCGGCTCGGCACCCGGCTGCTCAACCGCACGACGCGTGACGTCTCGCTGACCGACACCGGGCGCGCCTGTCAGGCCCGCGCCCGCGCCCTGGTAGATGAATTCGACGCCCTGGAGAGCTCGGCCCGCGACACCGAGGGTCCGTGCGGCCTGCTCAAGCTGTCGGTGCCGATCTCGTTCGGAAGTGTCGAGCTCGGGCCGGCGCTGCTGGACTTCGCGACCGCCTACCCGACGGTCGGCCTCGACGTCTCGTTTTCCGATCGCAACGTCAATCTGGTGGACGAGGGTTTCGATGCAGTGGTGCGCATCGGCGATCTCGCCGATTCGCCGCTGGTGGCGCGCCGGCTCGCCGCCGTCCGCGTCGTCACCTGCGCCTCGCCCGGCTATCTGGCGGCCGGCGGCGCGCCGGAGCAGCCGGCGGAGCTCATCGCACGACACCTCATCATCGACCTCAACCGTCGCGACCCTTTCGTCTGGCAGTTCGGACGCGGCGAGGGCAGCCGTCACCTCCCGGTCGACGGGCGCCTGCGCTTCTCCAGCGCCCACGCCTGCCTGGCGGCCGCGCGCGCCGGGTTTGGAATCACGCGGATCCCCGCCTTCGTGGCGGCGGACGACCTGCGGGCGGGCCGGATCGTCGCGCTGATGCGCGACTACGAGCCCGACCCCCTTGCGGTCCACGCGGTCTACCCGCATGCGCGCCATCTCGCCGCCAAGGTGCGGGCGTTCGTCGACTTCCTGGTCCGCCGATTTGCCGGCGAGCCGCCGTGGCACCAGGGCTGGACCTGAGTCTGGATGCGAGGGCATGGCACGGGCCTTGCTGCTCGGGCAATTCGGGCAATCGATACCGCGGCCTGCGCGGCAGCCTTCAGGCGTGCAACGCGCGTCGCAAAGAGGCACACTGGGGCACATCAGGGCGAGGCGTGGACAACCGGCGGAGGGGACTTTGGACCGGCGACAGTTCCTGCGGACGGCGGCGGGCGCTCTGGCGGCATCGGGCGGCCTGGCGGCTCCGGCCTTGGCGCAAGGCGAAAAGGCGCGGACGCTGCGGTTCGTGCCGCAGGCCAACCTCGCCAATTTCGATCCGATCTGGGGCACCCAGTACGTGGTGCGCAATGCCGCCGCCCTGGTCTGGGACACGCTCTACGGCGTCGATGCCGAGCTCCGCCCGCAGCGCCAGATGGTGGAGTCCGAGGAGGTTTCCGAGGACGGCCTGACGTGGACGTTCCGGCTGCGCCCTGGACTCAAGTTCCACGACGGCGAGCCGGTGCGCGCCAGGGACGCGGTCGCGACGATCGCCCGGTGGGCGGTTCGCGACGCCATGGGACAGATGCTGCTGGCGATCCAGAACGAGCTCACCGCGGTCGACGACCGCACCTTCAAGTGGGTGCTCAAGAAGCCCTATTCGAAGCTGCTGCTGGCGCTCGCCAAGAACGGCACGCCGTGCTGCTTCATCATGCCGGAGCGACTGGCGAGGACCGATCCGTTCCAGCAGGTCTCCGAGTACGTCGGTTCCGGGCCGATGAGGTTCGTGCGCAACGAATGGGTGCCGGGCGCCAGGGCGGTGTTCGAAAAGTTCGCCGACTACGTGCCGCGCCAGGAGCCGGCATCGTGGCTCGCCGGCGGCAAGCGCATCATGGTCGATCGCGTCGAGTGGGTGGTGATGCCCGATCCCGCCACCGCCTCGGCGGCGCTGCAGAACGGCGAGATCGACTGGTGGGAGAACCCGATCTCCGACCTGATCCCGGTGCTCAGGTCGAACCGCAACGTCCGGGTCGATATCGCCGATCCGCTCGGCAATATCGGCGCGTTCCGCATGAACCATCTGTTTCCCCCGTTCAACGACGTCAGGGCGCGGCGTGCGATCCTCATGGCGATGAGCCAGGAGGACTACATGCGCGCCCTGGTGGGCGACGACGACAAGCTGTGGAAGCCGCTGCCGGGCTATTTCACGCCGGGCACGCCGCTCTACACCGAGGAGGGCGGCGAGATCCTGAAGGGCCCCCGCAACCTCGATGCGGCGCGGAAGCTCTTGGCCGAGAGCGGCTATGCGGGCCAGCCGGTGACCTGCCTGGTGGCGCAGGACCAGCCGATCACCAAGGCGCAGGGCGACGTGACCGCCGATCTGCTCAAGCGGCTCGGCATGAACGTCGACTTCGCGGCGATCGACTGGGGCACGGTCGGCACCCGCCGGGCGCAGAAATCGCCGCCGGGGCAGGGCGGCTGGCAGATGTTCCACACCTGGCACGCAGGCGCCGATTGCGTAACCCCGGCGAGCTACATCGCGTTGCGCGCAACCGGCGAGAAGGCGTGGTTCGGCTGGCCGAACAGCCCCAAGGTCGAGGCCGATGTCGCTGCCTGGTTCGACGCGAAGACCCTCGACGAGGAGAAGGCGGCGATCCGCACGCTCAACCGGGACGCCCTCGACTTCGCGATCTACGCGCCGACCGGATTTTTCCTCGGCTACCAGGCCTGGCGCCGGAACGTGTCCGGCATCGTGCAGGGGCCGCTGCCGTTCTTCTGGGGCGTGAGCAAGGGGACCTGATGCCGGCGTGGACAAGCTGGATGCAGCCCGCCTCAGGGCGTTTACGCCCGTCTTCGCGGGCTGTGAAGCGAAGCGGAATTCGGGTGCGGCGTCGGAATTGCGGCCCGGCCGCTCCCGGATTTCATCCGGGCATCAAGCTCTCGCCGGGAATGAGCTGACGCCATGCTCGCCTACGTCATCCGTCGGGTTCTCTCCACCGTTCCGGTCATGGCGGTGGTGGCGCTGTTCGTGTTCAGCCTGCTCTACATCGCGCCCGGCGATCCGGCGGCGATCATCGCCGGCGACCAGGCGACGCCGGCCGATGTCGAGCGGATCCGCCAGAGCCTCGGTCTCGACCGGCCGTTCATGGTCCAGTTCGGCGACTGGCTGTGGCATCTGCTGCACGGCGACATCGGCACCTCGATCTTCACCAACCTGCCGGTCTCCGCCATGATCGCGCAGCGCATCGAGCCGACCCTGTCGCTGATGGTGATCACGCTCGTCCTCGCGGTCCTGATCGCGGTGCCGATGGGCGTGGTGGCGGCCTGGGGGGCCGGGACCTGGGTCGACCGGGCCGTCATGGCGTTCGCGGTGCTCGGCTTCTCGGTGCCGGTGTTCGTGGTCGGCTATCTGCTCGCCTTCGTGTTCGCGCTCGAGCTCGACTGGCTGCCGGTGCAGGGCTACACGCCGATCGCCGAGGGGATCGGACCCTGGCTGCAGAATCTCGTTCTTCCCTCGATCGCGCTCGGCTTGGTCTACATCGCGCTGATCGCCCGCATCACCCGCGCCACCATGCTCGAGGTGCTGCAGCAGGACTATAT
>JBEKZK010000518.1:0-4303 GCA_049509935.1 Xanthobacteraceae bacterium
GAACCCCATGCTGCTCGGCAGCCTGCGCGATCGCGGCGGTCTGACCGGAATCGAACGCGCCGCACAGCATGTGCGCGCCCTCGCGGATCAGCTTCTCGGCCTGGGTACGCGCCACCTCCGGCTTGCTCTCGGTGTCGGCGTTCATCAGCTCGATGGCGTAGCCCATGTCGTGCAGGATCGGCACCGCGATCTCGAAGCCGCGCTGACATCCCTGGCCGATCAGCGCCTCGAACCCGGAGCGGGGCAGCAGCACGCCGAGCTTGAGCGGCGCGGTCTGGGCGCGGGCCCGGCGCAGCGCCCCGCCGGCGAGCGCGGCGCCCGTTGCGGCTGTCGCGCGGCCGAACTCGCGGCGGCTCAGACGGTATTTCATCGCCAGTCTCCTGATTCTCGATGCCGGCATCGTTGACCGACGTGGCCCCGGGATCGGGTGCGTCGGCACCGCGAAATTGAAAAAGATCCAATCTTCTCGGGAGTTGCACCGCCGGTCACTCTGCCCAGTTTCGCCCGGCATTGCAACGCCGCCGTCACCACGGGGCACCACATGGGCGCGCGCGGAGGCGCGTTGCCGGCGGATTGCGCGCGCGGCCCCGTCGCCGGCAGCCATTGTCGAGCGGCAGGTGAGGCACCAGATAGGCATGTTGACGAAGCGGCCCGGCCCAGCGCGGCGAGGAGACTCCCGATGAACGTCATCAACACCCGTCGGCACCAGATGTTTCCGGTGCTCGACGCGGCGCAGGTAGAGACCGCGATGCGCTTCGCCAGCGGCGAGGCGCGCACGTTCGCTGCCGGCGAGGTGGTGCACGATGCAGCCGGTCGTCAGGTGCCGGCATGGCTGGTGCTCGGGGGCGGGATCGAGATCGTGATTCGCGACGGGCTCAATCACGGCGGCGTGGTCGCCACGCTCGGCGCCGGCCAGTTCACCGGGGAGGTGAGCCAACTCGCCGGGCGCAGCGCGCTGACCGCGGCTCGGGCGGGGCCGCAGGGCTGCACCGCCCTGCCCTTCGACGCCGCCCATCTGCGCGCGCTCATCGTCGGATCCGCGGAGGTCGGCGAGATTTGCATGCGCGCCTTCATCCTGCGCCGGGTCGCGCTGATCCAGGGCGGCATGGGCTCGGTGCTGGTCGGCCACCAGGGAACGTCGGATCTCCTGGTGCTGCAGAACTTTCTCACCCGCAACGGCTATCCGTTCACGGTGCTCGACGCGTCCGCCGACGAGGAAGGCCGCGCCGTAGTCGAGCGCTTCGGCGTCCTGCCCGCGGACCTGCCCCTGATGGTGTGTCCCGACGGCTCGGTCCTGAAGCGGCCGACCGAGGCCCAGGCCGGCGCGTGCCTCGGCATCACGCCCGACCTCGATCCGCGGGCCGTCCACGACGTCGTGGTGGTCGGAGCCGGCCCCGCCGGCCTCGCCACCGCGGTCTACGCCGCCTCCGAGGGCCTGTCGGTGATGGTGCTCGACCAGCGCGCCATCGGCGGGCAGGCCGGCGCCTCTGCCCGGATCGAAAACTATCTCGGCTTCCCGACCGGCATTTCCGGGCAGGCCCTGGCCGGACGCGCGTCCACCCAGGCGCAGAAGTTCGGCGCCGTGCTCGCCGTCCCGCTGGAGGTGGCGCGGCTCGACTGCGACGGTCCCGCCGGCGATCCCCTGGGCCTGGAGCTGACCGACGGCCGGACCGTCAGGGCGCGGACCGTCGTCATCGCCTCCGGGGCGCGCTATCGCCGGCCGGACATTGCCAACCTGTCGGTCTTCGAGGGCGCGGGCATCTCCTACTGGGCGTCGGCCGTCGAGGCGAGGCTGTGCGAAGGCGAGGAGATCGCGCTGGTCGGCGGCGGCAACTCGGCCGGTCAGGCCGTCGTGTTCCTGGCGCCGCGGGTCCGGCGCCTGCATCTCATGGTGCGCGGAAGCGGACTGGAGAAGACGATGTCGCGCTACCTCATCGACCGCATCGCCGCCCTGCCGAACGTCGTGCTGCATGTCGACAGCGAGGTGGTGGGGCTGGAGGGCGATCGCACGGCCGGCCTCACGGCCGCCGTGTTTCACTGCCGGGCCAGCGGCATCACCCTCACCGCCCCGCTTCGTCATCTGTTCCTGTTCATCGGCGCCGATCCCAACACTCGCTGGCTCGATAGCTGCGTGGCCATGGACCCCAAGGGTTTCGTCGTCACCGGGGCCGACCTGCCGAGGAAAGCCGGCGCTGCCAACCGCGCGGTGCTCCCGCTCGAGACGAGCCTGCCCGGCGTGTTCGCCATCGGCGACGTTCGCGCCGGATCGACCAAACGGGTCGCCGCGGCCGTCGGGGAAGGTGCCGCCGTGGTCGCCCAGATCCACTGCATGCTGGCGCTGCGCAACGGGCACCATTGACGGGAGAATACCGTGCGCATCGAGCCGATCTTCCTGTTCGATCTCGACGGCACGCTGGTCGACAGCGTCTGCGGGAGCGTTCCGCGTCCATGAGGATCCGGCCGATCTGCTGCTTCACATCGACGAGGTCGGCGGACGGCGCTGATGTTCGCTCCGCGGCGGCCTGTGCCGGATCAACCTTGCATCGTCACGGCTCGCCCCGCAGGCGCTCGGGCCAGGCTGCGTTGGGGTCGAACCTGACGTAGGCCATGCCCGGCAGGCCGCTTCTGACCGCGTCGGCGTGCGCCCGCAACCGTTCCGGATCGATCCGCACCCTGATGCGGAACATCAGCTTGTCGCGCTCGGTCGCGGTCTCCACCATCTTCGGCGTGAATTGTGCCTGCCTTGCGATGAAGCTCACCTTCGCGGGTATCGGATGGTCCGGATAGGCATCGAGCACGATGCGGGCGTCGGTTCCGATCTTGACGCGGCCGGCCTCCGGGGTCGGAAGGTAGATGTCCATGTAGACATACATGATGTCGAGCATGGTGAAGACCTTGCCGCCGGCCGGCAGGACCTCGCCGACATTGGCGATGCGGTACTCGATGCGGCCGACGCGCGGAGCGACCAGCGTGTTGTCGGCGATGTTGACCTCATAGAGCTCGACGTCGTGGGTCGCCGCGTCGAGCGCCAGCTCGGCCTGGTGGACCCTTGCTTCGGCGGCGCTCAGGCCCGCATTAGCGCCGTCCAGCGTCTGCTGGCGCTGATCGAGCAGTTCCTTGGTGGCCCAGCCCTGGCTGACCAGCGTCCGCGTGCGCTCGATCTCCTGGCCGGCGAGAAGCACCTGGGTCCGCTGCTGGTCGAGATTGGCGTGCGCCTCGTTGATCGCCTTCTGCGCCTGCTCGGCCTGGGCCCGGGATTTTTTCAGCGAGGCGGCAAGGTCGCGCGTGTCCATCACGGCGACGACCTGGCCGGCCGTCACCATATCGCCCTCGTCGGCGCGAAGCTCGGCGATCCGGCCGGCGAACTTGGTGTCGATGTCGATCGGGTCGGCCTCGATGCGGCCGTTGCCCGACGCCATTCCCGGCGGCAGGGGAGGCTGACGGTGCACCCACCACCAGGCGCCGCCGCCCGCGCCCAGACAGGCCACGGCGAGCATCACGGCGATTCGCATCCACCGCCGCCCGGCGCCGGGACGCCGGGTCGGGACGATCACCGGCAGCTGCGCGCGCGGCGGCACCACCCCCGGCAGCCCGGTCGCGACGCCCGGGGGCGCGCGGTCCTGCCGCGGCGCAACGTTGGTATCGATCATGTCGCGCGTGCTCTCCGTCACTGCGTACCCCGAAACGCCGCTCGCCCCGGCCGCCTCACTGTCGCCCGTTTTTGCATCGTTCCATGGATCGACCTTGATCCACGTCAATCACCGACCGCAACAGAACGTGATGACTTGCGGCGGATCGGGCGTCACCAACATGACGCGACTGTAATCCGATGGTCATGCAAATTTAACTTGAACCCGGTCGCCGCGTGAGCCCAGGAATCGCCGGGCGGAAAGGGCCGCCACAGCGCTTTCCGGGTCGAGGCGCTGCAACGGGTTATTCACTACGACCGGAAAGCGCTGTAGTCCGCCGCCGGCGGGACAACGGCGCATCGCGCTTCCCCTGCGGCAAAGCAGGCTTCGTCTCAAGTCGAACTTCTCATTCGCAGAAATCCGTCACATAGTGCCCGCACGAGCGCAAAAACGGAGGAATCGATGACGAGGCGTTGGTTCATGGCTACCGCCATGGTGGGCTTCGCCGCGCTGGCGGCCGGTCCGGCGACTGCCGGGGGCACATATGATCCGGGCGCCAGCGACACCGAGATCAAGATCGGCAACATCATGCCGTACAGCGGGCCGGCCTCGGCCTACGGCATCATCGGCAAGACCGAGGCCGCCTATTTCAACAAGATCAACGCCGAGGGCGG
>JBEKZK010000519.1:0-4300 GCA_049509935.1 Xanthobacteraceae bacterium
CCCCGTCGAACCCCACGTTGAACTTGCGCGGCAGCCCGTAGAGCGAGCGGTCGTTGAGGATGTGGAAGTGCCACGCCCGCGCGTAGACGCGGGTGTCGATCAACTCCTGCGGATCGATGCCGGCCGTCGGCGTCCCGGTGACGTTGCGGATATTGTCGGCGCCGGAGCCCCGCGAGCACAGGCCGAGATCCTGGATGCCCTCCACCATCGCCACCGCATGGCGCGGCTCGACCTCGCGGATCTGGAGATTCGCCCGCGTGGTGACGTGGGCGTAGCCGCCGCCATATGTCTCGGCGAGGTCGGCAATCCCGGCGAGCTGGGCGTGCTTGAGAATCCCGTTCGGGATCCGCAGCCGGCACATGTAGGTCGGCTGGGTCGGCGCGCAGTAGAACAGCCCGTAGTAGCGCCAGCGGAAATTGTCGTCGGGCTTCGGCGGCTCGTTGGTGGTGGCCTGCGCCTTCAGGCGTCGGTAGCCGTCGAACGGATGCAGATCGCGCTTGAACGTCTCCTGGTCCGCCAGCTTGGCCCCGGTCTCGAGGACACGGTCCTGCGCGCGCAGGTGGGCGGCGTCGGGTCCGGTCGGCGCCGCCGGGGCTGAAGCCGCCGCCGCGGCGCCATTGGCGGGCCGCGCCAGCCCCTGCGCGGTTCTGGCGATCTGCAGGCCGGCGACGAAGCCCTCCAGATAGCGCTTCTGCTCGGGTTCGAAATCGCCCTGCATCAGGTCTCCGGTCTCGCGCATCGGCGGCGTCTCACTCCGCCGGCACCGGCGAAGGCGGCGCCGCGGGCGCAGGATCGGACAGCTGTCGCGACGTATAGGTCTTGTAGATGGCGAGCCCGGTGAACGTGAAGCCGCCGACGAGATTTCCCACCGTCACCGGAATCTGGTTCCACAGCCACCAATCGGCGAGGCTGACCTTGGCGCCGAGCATCATCCCGGTCGGAATGATGAACATGTTGACGACGGAGTGCTCGAACCCTTGGGCGAAGAAGATGAATATCGGCATCCAGGCCGCCGCGATCTTGCCGATCGTCGAGCTGGTCGTCATGGCGAGCACCACGGCGAGGCAGACCAGCCAGTTGCACAGAATGCCCTTGACGAAGACGGTGACCAGACCGGCGAAGCCGAATGCTGCATAGCCGGTGGTCTTGGCCTCGGCGGCGGCGATGATGCGCGAGGCGACCCCGGCGGGCTCGATCGCTCCCATGTCGGTCAGCGCCACGGCGAGCAGCGCACCGTAGGCAATGCTGCCGACGAGATTGGCCACAAACACCCACGCCCAGTTGGTCAGCACCGCGGCGGTGCTGGCGTCGCGATTGAGCCAGGGCAGGGGAACCAGGGCGAAGCTGCCGGTGATCAGCTCGAGGCCGAGCAGCACGATGATCACCAGCCCGACCGGAAAGATGATGGCACCGACGAGCGGCTGCCCGGTCGACAGCGCGCCCGTGAAGGCGAGGCTCGTTGCCACCCCGAGGAGGCCGCCGGAGAGCATCCCGCGGATCAACAGATCGGCTGGCGGCAGCGCCAGCTTGCGTCGTCCCGTCTCCATCATGGCCGCCGCAACGTCGGCCGGCTTCACGTAATCCATCTGCCGCTCCTGATTTGGCGATGTGTCGGGCCGAGCGGGTCAACGCACTCGCCATGTGCTGCGATCGATCCGATCAGCGTCGCTGCTGCGGGTCGAACCGGCGGGCCGTAAGCCTCGCCGCGCCATCGTTGTCGACGGCTGCTCGTCATTTCGCAGCAAGCCGCGTGCCAATCGGCTGTTGCCGCGAACACGACATTGTTTCAGGGGTTTGCGAGCCAAGTCGAGGGAACCGGACGAGGCGTTGCGGCCGGATGGCTGCCCGCATTGTTTTCACCCGGCCTGCCGCTTATGCACTGCAAGTTTTTGCGGCAGATCGACTCAATTGTCAGCGCAGCGGTCCAATGGGCCGCGGCATGATGGGTCGATGGCCTCGTCGCGACCCCGATCCTCTCAATGCGTCACTGAATCGGCGGGATGGTGAACAGGCTCAGCACCGAGTGCGCGCGGATGTCGTAGACACGGGCGTACACGACGCCTTCGCGCGCGATCTCGACCAGCACCGGCGCGTTCAGCTCGCGGCAATAGAACTCGCCGAGCATCAGGGCGAAGTCGGCCCCCTTGCTGTCCCAGGTGGTCTGGAACTCCGGCCCGAGCTCGACCTGGGCGGGCGCATGGGGTCCGCACACGGCGATGCGCCAGTGGCCCCCGGTCGGCACCTCGAGACGCTCGACCAGCCTGGCGCGCAGCTGCTGGGCAGCCTGCTTGAAGGCCAGACCCCAGTAGTCGATCATGTAACGCTCGTCGGCCGCCCGGATACCGCCGGCGAACTGGTTGAAGTGCGTGTATTGGTAGGGATGCAGCCGCACCATGTCGATCGCCGGCAGCGCCGCCAGCCCGAGCAGGACGGCGGCGGCCGCAGCCAGTGCCGGACGTCCGATCGCCTGCACACGGGCGAGCAGCCAGGCGCCGGCCCATCCACCAAGCGCCGCCAGGGGCGGGGTGACGAACACGAAGTGCCTGATCCCGTTGTACATCGCCGGCCGCGTGATCACCGTGAAGGCAATCGGCAAGGTCGCGGCGAGCGCGACCATGAGCAGCGCTGCGCGTTGCTGCACCGGGACATCGCGGCGGGTCAGCGTCACGAAAACGCCGGCGATTCCGCCGAGTCCGAGCGCCAGCAGAACTTCGGGAATCTCGAGAACGAACAGGGTCGGCACGTAGCTGCGCGGCATGTCGGGGACGGGCAGCAGGGCGCCGTCGAACATCTCCTTCCACGGCTTCTCGAAGAAGTGGGAGAAATACTCGACCGCGCGCAACGGATTGAGCGGCTCCACCACCGACCACGGCCAGACCATGCCCATCATCAGGTAGGCGAGGATGATGCCCGGCAAGAGGCACACCAGGAACCGCCCCAACCGCTGGGCCGCGCCGCGGACGCCAAGGGTCGCGGCCTCGACCACGAGGATGAACCCCACGCCGCCGAGCGCGTAGAAGCCGGAAATGCCACCGATGACCCTGGTACCTACGGTGAGGCCGAGCCCGAGACCAACAAGGGCAACGGTCGCCGGTTGCGGCTGCGGATATTCCTGCGCCGCCCGCACCATGCCGAGCAGCAGCACCACCATCGCCACCGCGAACGGCGCATCCTTCGGGTTGATGAACATGTGCCCGTAATACAGCGGGCAGATCGCCAGCAGGATCAGCGCGACGAGGCCTGCCATCGAGCCGCCGAGCCGTCGGCCGAGCCGCCACGTCACCATGAGGCCGATCAAGCCGATCACCGCGCCGATCAGCCGCCTGGTCTCGAAATGATCGAACGGCAGCACCTTGGCGGCGAGCGCCGCGAGCATGTCGAACCCGCCGCCGTACATGTAGAGATTGACGAACGACAGCGCACGCTGATCGGAGAACCCCGAGCCATAGAGCGACAGCAGCAGGTCGCCATACTCCGAATGGGTATAGTCGTCCCAGCCGAGCCCGTAGTCTCGGAAGGTGAATGCCACCACGACGGCGAGCGCCGTCAGGATCGCGATGGCGAGGCCGTCGATCCGGCGTTGGCTCGACCCGCCGGAGTGCCGAGCGAGTGAGCCAGTTGAGGTTTGCGGTGTCGGCATCGCGGCTCGTTGTGGCGTGCGGTCCAGATGGATGTAGAACAGGCTCGCGAGCACGTTCCCGAAACGGACTCTCGAACAGCGGACGCCCTACTGTATTTGTTGACTGCGGGATCGTTCTTGCACTGTTCTTCAAACATGCGCAAGTAGCAAGTAGTCGAACCGCACAGCGAAGCTCGGAATCGAAGGATCGTTAATGCTCGGCATTTCTGAACGGTTGTTCATCCGCATGGCCTCGGTTCTCTGAACAATCGTTCAGGCGCACGAGTTGCCGAGCCCAGGCACCCCGGAGCATGTCCCTCACGTCGACGCGGGACATGCTCCGGATTCCCCGGTGGCGGACGCAACGAGCTCGGCGATGACGGGCGGGCGCAGCATGCACCCGCCGAAGCGTCAGGTGCTCGCCGATGCGAGCAGCTCCGCGACGTAATCCCAGTTGACCAGGTGGTCGACGAAGGCCTTGAGGTAGTCGGGCCGCCGGTTGCGATAGTCGATATAGTACGAGTGCTCCCACACGTCGCAGCCGAGAATAGGTGTGGCGCCGTGAACGAGCGGGCTCTCGCCGTTTGGCGTCTTCATCACCTCGATCCTGCCAAACTTGACGGCAAGCCAGCACCAGCCCGAACCGAACTGCGTGACGCCGGCTTGGACGAAATCCTCCTT
>JBEKZK010000052.1:0-12359 GCA_049509935.1 Xanthobacteraceae bacterium
CCTTGGCGTTGGAGCCGTGGCAGCCTTCGCACGTTCCGCCGCCGGTCTGTCCGTGGAACACGCGCTCGCCCAGCGCGACCTGGGTCGCCGTGGCGCCGGGAGGAACGGGGAGCGAGGCGGCGACCGCGTCGGCGCCGGCATCGGGATGGATGCCCTCCGGCGGCTCCACGTCGGCGGCGGCCGTCGGGTCGACGCGCGGGGCGGGCGCGGGCTCGATGCCGGTGGTCGCGATCGCGCCATGGAAGGTGACGCGCCAGATGCGGCCCCGGGTGTCGTCCGACACGTAGAGCGCGCCGTCGGGGCCGACCGCGAGACCGGACGGCCGGTGCCTCGCCTGGCCGGGCTCCTTCACGGCGCCGGCGAAGCCGTCGGCGAAGACGACGAACCTGCCCGACGGCTTGCCGTCGGCGAGCGGCTGGAACACCACGTTGTATCCGGCCTGGGGAAACGGCGCCCGGTTCCACGACCCGTGGAAGGCGATGAAGGCGCCTCCGCGGTACGCGTCCGGAAACTGATGCCCGTCGTAGAGCGCGAGGTCGTTGGGGGCCCAGTGCGCCGGGAACGCGGCGACCGGGCCTTGCCTGTGCGCGCAGGGCCCGACCGCATGGCCGCCGTCGCCGCCATACTCCGGAGCCAGCACCAGCTTCTGCTGGATGCCGTCGTAGTAGCACTCCGGCCAGCCATAGTCGGCGCCCTGCTCCAGCCGCAGCAGCTCCTCGGCCGGCAGGTTCGGACCCTGCTCCGGCCGGTAGAGCTTCGGCCAGTTCTCCGACAGCTGGTCGCGGCCGTGCTGCGTGACGTAGAGCGCGCCCGCGGCGTCGAAGGCAAAACCCTCACCGTTGCGGATGCCGGTGGCGAAGCGCTCGGCCGGCGAGAAATGCTGGCCGGTCCGCTTGGCGTCGTAGCGCCAGGTGCCGGCGCGGGTCTCGAGCTCGGTGCACGGACTGATCCCCGGCGACTCGAGCGTCCGGTTCTGCACCTGACAGGCATTGGTGGCCGAGCCGAGATCGACGAACAGTTGGCCCTGCCGGTCGATCACGAACGGATGCATCGGATGATCGCCGGTCAGCGGCAGCCCGGACACGATGACCTCGGGCGCCGCGGTGGGCGTGATCGCGCCTTCGGCCAGCGGGTAGCGCACGATGCGATCGCTCTCCTCGGCATAGATCGCGCCGTCATAGAGCGCGATGCCGGTGCCGCCGTGGCCGCCGTTCGCCGGCGTGTCGCCGAACCGGACCACGACGTCGGCGCGGCCGACGCCCCTGGTGTCGCGAAGGGCGACCAGGAAGCCACCGGCAGGCGGCGTGTCGTTGCCGTAGTAGCGGCCGCTCCAGGTATTGACGTAGACGACCCCGTCGGGGGCGACGACCATGTGCCGGGCGTGGCCGATATTGTCGGCGAATACGGTGGCGCAGAACCCGGCCGGAAGCGTGATCCCGCCATTGTCGCCGGCGCAGGCTTGCGCCGGAGCCGCGGCCGCGTCGTGCCGCGTCTGCGCGACCGCCGGCGAACCGACAAACAACAGTCCGATCATCGGGACGGCCGCTGCGATGTCCGCGGCGCGACCACGACTAATCTCGCGATACCTCATGACGTGCTCCTCGCTTGTGACCAGAGAGACGTGAACGATCGCACTCGTTCGTCGCACCCGACACCTCGGGCCGAGACACGCGCTGCCGACTTACGGCATTCGAAGTGTCGGGGAGAATGAGGGCGACACTGACAGCGACATACCGCGCCGCGTCGCCGACGGCTTTCTCGGAGTTGCGGTCACTTAGCCGATCATGCTCCTGTGGTCGGGAGCAAGGGACCAACGCTGCGGCCCAGGTCGTCCGACACGTTGCGTTGCGAACTGCGCCATCGTCTACGCGCGCATATGATTTTCTCAAGCCGTCAATCTCCGCAATTTTTGATAAACCGTGGCAATGCCGAACAAGCGCCGCCGTTGCATCCAGTCATTATCTCGAATCTCTGGTCTACTGACCTCAGGCAAGGAAACGTGTCATGTTACGGAAAACCATCATCACGCTGGCGGGAACCGTCGTTCTTGGCTCGGTCTTCATCGGAACAGGCGTATCGGCCGCAGCGAGCCATCGCCACCACCGATCGCATCACTGGAATCACGCCGGTTCGGTGCTGTCAGATTCCCGAACGGGCATCTCGAATTTTAAATATACGTCGACCGGGAAATGCAAAATTGTCGGTGCAATTTCGCATCGCTGTCTGAACTTCCACAGCGATGCCACCTGGCCTGGTGGGTTGTCGGACTATCATGGTTCCAATTGAGGGGAATTTCGCCGTCAATTCCGCGATCCGGGCGAGAAGACATCATGCTGGCCGCCGCCGGAGGCCGACGACGTGAACGGACGGCAGCTCGGCAACCTCGGCCTCGGCGACGACGAAGAGCATGACCTGGTCGCCTTCGACCAGGAGAGTGCGGCCGCACTTGTTTCAGGAGCAGATGATGAAGGTTGGAATTGTGGGGACCGGAGCCGTCGGATCGGCGTGCGCGCTTGCTGTCGTGCTCGGCGGCGTGGCGCGGGAGATCGTCCTGATCGATCGCACGCGCGAGCGCGCCAAGGCAGTCGCGACCGACATGCGCTACGGTGCAGCGCTGTCGCCGACGGTGGACATCCGGGACGGCGACTACGCGGATCTTGCCGGAGCGGCCCTGGTCATGATCACGGCCGGCGTGAACGAGAAGACCGGAGGCGCCACCGACCGCGGCGATGCGGCCGGCCGGCTCAAGCTGCTCGGCACCAATGTCGGCATCTACCGCGACATCGTTCCGCGGATGGTCGGCGCGGCGCCGGAGGCGGTGATCCTGGTGGTCACGGACCCCCCGGATCCGCTTGCCGACCTGACGCGCCTGCTGGCCGGTCACGATCGTGTGCTGAGCACCGGAACCTATCTCGACAGCCTGCGCTTCCGCGTGCATCTCGCGGCGCAGCTCGGCGTGAGCCCGGCATCGGTCGAGGCCCTGGTGCTGGGCGAGCACGGCACCTCGCAGGTCTATCTGTGGTCCGCCGCGCGGGTCGCCGGCGTGCCGGTGCTCGACGTGCTCGGTCGACACGGTCAGCCGGTCGAGACGCTGCGCCGCTCGATCGAGCGCGATGTTCGCTACGCCAACATCGAGATCATCGAAGGCAACCAGGCGAGCCAGTACGGCATCGGCATGGTGTCGGCGCGGATCGCCGAGATCGTGCTGCGCGACGAGCGGGCGGTCATTCCGATCGGCTGCTACAATCGGGACTACGGCGTCACGCTGTCGCTGCCCGGCATCGTCGGGCGCCGGGGGGTATTGCGCATCCTGGAGCCGGCCATGTCGGAGGGGGAGCGCGAGGCGCTGCGACGAAGCGGCGAGACGCTCGAGGCGGCGCTGGCGCAGTCCGGCGTTACGACGGCCTCGCGCAAGGCCGCCGCGATGCAGAAAACCGCCTGATCGGCAGGCAACTCCGAACATCACCTCGTTGGTCATCTCGGCCATTTCCCCCAGGCCTCTTCCTTCACGCAGAGGTCCTTCTGGTGGTCTCGGACCCTCCGGATCGGCTCGCCGACCTGACGCGCCTGCTGGCCGGTCACGATCGTGTGCCGAGCACCGGAACCTATCTCGACAGCCTGCGCTTCCCATTGCACCGCAGGCGCATCTCGGCGTGAGCCCGGCATCGGTCAGGGCCTGGTGCCCGGCGAGCACGGCACCTCGCAGGTCATGAAGGCTCGCTTTTTGGATTGACCGGCGCAGGCAAACGTAACCTAATCGATCCACCAAGGCAGTCCTCCTGGCCGGAGGCCCTCGTGAGCCAGCTCTCGGGCTACGTATTCTCGCCGCTGCGGGAGGGCGACATCGCTCTATACCGGGGCTCCGGCAACGGCTTGACGCCGATCCTGCTGGTCGCCGCGGAAGATGTGTCGCTCGGCAGGGTCGAGCGGCTCGAGCACGAATATGCGCTCAAGGCCGAGCTCGACGCCGACTGGGCGACGCGCCCGGTCGCGCTGACGTACTACAACGATCGCATGACCCTGGTGCTCGAGGATCCCGGCGGTTCGCCGCTCGATCGGCTGCTTGGCCGGCCGCTCGACGTATCGCATTTCCTGCGCATCGCGATCCCGCTCGCAGGCGCGCTCCGCCAAATGCATGAACGAGGCCTCATCCACAAGGACATCAAGCCGGCCAATATCCTGGTGGACCCGGCGCGCGGCGGTGTGTTGCTGACCGGGTTCGGCATTGCCTCGCGTCTGCCGCGCGAGCGCCAGGCACCCGCCCCGCCCGAGGTGATCGCGGGGACGCTCGCCTACATGGCGCCGGAACAAACCGGCAGGATGAACCGCTCGGTGGACTCCCGCAGCGATCTTTATGCACTCGGCGTCACCTGCTACGAGATGTTGACGGGGGCGCTGCCCTTCACGGCTGCCGATCCGATGGAGTGGGTGCACTGCCACATCGCCCGCCAACCGATGCCGCCCAACGAGCGCGACGCGGGCGTCCCGGGGCAGCTTTCGGCAATTGTGATGAAGCTCCTCGCCAAGACCGCCGAAGAACGCTACCAGACCGCCGCAGGCGTCGAGGCCGATCTGCGGCGGGGTTTGGCGGAATGGGAGTCGCGCGGCCGTATCGAGCCATTCCCGTTGGGCGCGGAAGACGCGTCAGACCGTTTGCTCATCCCCGAGACCCTGTATGGGCGGGAGCGCGAGATCGACACGCTGCTCGCTTCCTTCAACAGGGTCGTGACGACCGGCACCTTTGAGCTCGTGCTCGTTTCCGGCTATTCCGGGATTGGCAAATCCTCGGTCGTACACGAGCTGCACAAGGTGCTCGTCGCGCCGCGTGGCCTGTTCGCGTCCGGCAAGTTCGACCAGTACAAGCGTGACATCCCGTACGCGACGGTGGGCCAAGCCTTCCAGAGCCTTGTCCGCTCGCTCCTCACCCAAAGCGAGGAGCAGCTTGGCCACTGGCGAGCATCGCTCGGCGAGGCGCTGGGCCCGAACGGTCGGCTCATGGTCAATCTCGTTCCCGAGCTGGAGCTCGTCATCGGGAAACAGCCACCGGTCGCGGACCTGCCGCCGCGGGAGGCGCAGAACCGGTTCCACATGGTTTTCCGGCGATTCCTCGCGGTGTTCGCGTGCAAGGAGCATCCCCTCGCCTTGTTCCTGGACGATCTGCAATGGCTGGACGCGGCCACGCTCGACCTGTTCGAGGACTTGGCGACCCAGCCCGACGTCCGGCACCTCATGCTGGTCGGCGCCTACAGGGACAACGAGGTCAGTCCCTCGCACCCGCTGCTGCGGACCCTGGAGGCGATCCGCAAAGCCGGGGCGCGGGTCCAGGAGATCGTGCTGGCGCCTCTCGGACCCGACGCTGTCGGCCAGCTCGCCGCCGATGCCATGCGGTGCGAGCCGAAGCGTGTGCGGCCGTTGGCGCAACTGGTGCAGGAGAAGACCGGAGGCAATCCGTTCTTCTCGATCCAGTTCTTCACCGCGCTGGCCGAAGAGGGGCTGCTTGCGTTCGACCCGGTCACGCGGGCTTGGCAATGGCAAATGGATCGCATCCGCGCCAAAAGCTATGCCGACAACGTGGTGGATCTGATGGCGGCGAAGCTCAAGCGGCTCACCGGCACCAGCCAGGAAGCCCTGAAGCACCTCGCCTGCCTGGGCAACGTCGCTCCAACCGCCAACCTGGCCCTGGTCCACGGGACAACAGAGCAGGCGACGCACGCCGCCCTCTGGGAAGCCGTCCATGCCGGGCTCGTCTTTCGCGAGGACGGCGCCTACAGGTTCCTCCACGACCGCATCCAGCAGGCGGCCTATTCGCTGATCGCCGACGAGCACCGTCCGGACGTCCACTTGCGCATCGGCCGTGCGCTGCTGGCGAGCATGACCGCGGACGAGCTCACCGAGCATCTGTTCGATGTGGCGAGCCAATTCAATCGCGGCGCCGCGCGGCTGATCGACCGGGACGAGAAATCGCAAGTCGCGGCGATCGACCTGCGTGCCGGGCGAAAGGCCAAAGCGTCTGCGGCCCTCGAGTCGGCGTGCGTATACCTGGCGTCGGGCATGGCGCTGTTGGACGAAAGCGACTGGAGCAGCCAGTATGAATTGATGTTCGGCCTGCGGCTCGAACGTGCGGAGTGCGAGTTTCTGACCGGCAACTTCGACACCGCCGAGCAACTCATCGTAGAGTTGCTGCAGCGCGGGGCGTCGAAAGTCGACCAGGCCGCCGTCTACCACCTGAAGATACTGCTCCACACCGTGAAGTCGGAGAACGCGCAAGCCGTATCCAGCGCGCTCGCGGGCCTGGGCCTGTTCGGCATCGACATCCCGGCACATCCGACCTGGGAACAGGTCGAGGCCGAATACGAGGCGGTCTGGCAGACCCTCGATGGCCGCCCGATCGAGAGCCTGATCGATCTGCCGCTGATGACCGATCCGGAACATCAGGCCGCCATGCAGGTGCTCTCGACCCTGCTGGGTACCGTTTACTTTACCCACTTCCACCTGTTTTGCCTGCTCGTATGCCGCATGGTGAACGTCAGCACGCAGCACGGGATGTGCGGGGCGTCCGCACACGCCTACGGCCATTGGGGGATCGTGCTCGGCCCGGTGTTTCACCGTTATCGGGAGGGGTATCGTTCCGCCAAGCTTGCCTGTGACCTCGTCGAGAAACACGGCTTCATCGACTACCGGGCGAAGGCCTACCGCTCGATGGGGATCGCTGCCCTGTGGATACAGCCGATGACGACCGCGCTCGATTTCAATCGGACGGCCTTTCGCGCCGCGAGCGAAACCGGGGATCTGACCTACGCCTGCTACAGCGTGGACCGATCCGTCCTCATCCTTCTGCTGCGGAACGATCCGCTCGAGGCGGTGTGGCGCGAGTCGGAGAGGGGCCTGGACTTCGTCCGCAAGGCCGGGTACGGCGGCATCGCCGACAGCATCGTGTGCCAGCAGCGCTTGATCGCGACCATGCAGGGCCGGACCGCGACGTTCTCCACCTTCAGCGATTCGCAGTTCGACGAGGCGGCATTCGAGACCCAGCTGACCGCGGATCGCACCGCCTTGACGATCTGCTGGTACTGGATCCTCAAACTGAAGGCGCGGTTCCTGTCAGGGGACTACGCCGAGGCGCTCGCGGCAGCCGACAAGGCGAAGGCGCTGCTCTGGATCGCAGCCGCGCATATCCATCTGCTCGAGTACTTCTACTACACTGCGCTGACGGTGGCGGCGCTTTACGAGAGCGGCACTGCCGACGAGCAGAACGGGTGGCGCGAGCTCCTGGCAGCGCACCGGGAGCAACTGCGCGAGTGGGCGGAAAACTATCCACCGACCTTCGGCGACAAGCACGCGCTGGTATTGGCCGAGATCGCCCGCCTGGAAGGGCGAGACGCGGATGCAATGCGTCTGTACGATCAGGCCATTCGATCGGCTGGCGAGAATGGCTTCGTGCAGAACGAGGGTCTCGCCCATGAAATGGCCGCTCGGTTCTACGCGGCGCGCGGTGTCGAGACCGTTGCACATGCCTGTCTGCGGGAGGCGCGGCGCTGCTATCTTCGCTGGGGCGCGCTCGGCAAGGTGCGACAGCTCGAGCAGCTTCATCCGCATCTCCGCGACGCACCAGTGCGTGCATCTCCCACTGCTACCATTGGCGCGCCGGTCGAGCAGCTGGACGTCGGGACGGTCCTCAAGGCCGCGGAGGCGGTGTCCGGCGAAATCGTGCTCGGCAGGCTCATCGAGACGCTGCTGCGGATCACGCTTGAGCATGCCGGCGCCGAGCGTGGCCTGCTCATCCTGATTCCGGGCGACGATCCACGGATCGTGGCGGAAGCGACGACCGGCCGCGGCCAGGTCGAGGTCACGCTGCGCCATGCGGCCGTGTCGGCGGCCAAGCTTCCCGAATCCGTGCTCCATTACCTGATTCGGACGCGGGAAAGCGTGATCCTCGACGACGCCTTGGCGCAGAATCCATTCTCGGCGGACGAGTACCTCTGTCAGAAGCACGCCCGATCCGTCCTTTGCCTGCCCCTGGTGAAGCAGTCGAAGCTGATCGGGGTGCTCTATCTCGAAAACAATTTGGCATCGCACGTTTTCACGCCGGCTCGGATCTCGGTCCTCGAGCTGCTGGCGTCGCAGGCGGCGATCTCGCTGGAGAACGCCCGTCTGTATAACGATCTCCAGGAGAGTGAGGCCAGGACCCGAGAGAGCGAGCAGCGTTTCCGCGACTACGCCGAGACGGCTTCCGACTGGTTCTGGGAGACCGGGCCGGACCACCGATTCATCCGCGTGTCCGAGGAATTCGGCAGCACCGGCATCGACCCCACGCGCCGGATCGGCGCGGTGCGGTGGGATTACGCCACCGACCTCGAGGAGGAGCCGGAGAAGTGGCGCCGTCACATCGCGACCCTCGAGGCGCACGAGCCATTTCACGGCTTCAGATACAGGACCACCCGCGGAGACGGCTCGGTGCTCCACCTTGCCGTCAGCGGCAAGCCCGTTCTTGATCGGGAGGGACTTTTCCTCGGCTATCGGGGCGTCACCAGCGACGTCACCGCAGCAGTTCGCGCGGAGCATACGGAGAAAGCACTGCAGGAGGCGCGGGCAGAGCTCGCGCACGTCACGCGCGTGACCACGCTGGGCGAGTTGACCGCCTCGATCGCCCACGAAGTGAACCAGCCGCTCGCCGGCGTCGTCGCCAACGCCGAGGCCTGCCTGCTCTGGCTCGAGCGCGGAACTCCCGACCTGGACGCAGCGCGCCGCTCGGTCAAGTGGATCATCGAGGACGGCAGGCGCGCGGGCGAGGTGATCCGCCGCGTCCGCGGACTCCTGAACAAGAGCGAAACCCAGAAGTCGCCGCTCCCCATCAATGATGTCGTCGGCGACGTCATCGCTCTGGTGCAGCGTGAGCTGCTCAGCCACCGAGTGTCGGTGCGGCTGGAGCTGGCGCCCGCGCTTCCTCTGATCCTGGCCGATCGGATCCAGCTCCAGCAGGTGATCATCAATCTGGTGGTCAACGGCATCGAAGCGATGCAAGCGATCGTGGATCGGCCGCGCGAACTGGTGATCCGAACGCGCCGAAGCGAAGCACATCACGTGCTGGTGACAGTGGAGGACTGCGGTGTCGGAATCTCAGCCGAGGACGCGGATCGGCTGTTCAACGCCTTCTTCACAACCAAATCCGGCGGCATGGGCATGGGCCTCTCGATCTGCCGTTCGATCGTCGAAGCTCATGGCGGACGGGTGTGGGCTGCGCCAAATCCGCCTCAGGGCGCGAGCTTTCACGTCACCATGCCGTCGTATCAAGGTGATGCGCCGTGACCGGGCGTCCAGGACCCCCGGGCGGTATCGCCAGCAACGAGCAGCCGATCGTCTTCGTCATTGACGACGACGAGTCGATGCGCAGGGGGCTCACCAATCTATTCCAATCGGTGGGCTTGCGGGTCGAGACGTTCGGTTCGGCCCGGGAATTGCTGCGCAGCGCGCTCCCGGAAGTTGCGAGCTGCCTGGTCCTCGATGTCAGATTGCCAGGCCTGGGCGGCCTCGACTTTCAGACCGAGCTGGCGAAGGCGAGCATTCACATTCCGATCATTTTCATGACCGGCCATGGCGATATCCCGATGTCGGTCAGGGCAATGAAGGCCGGAGCCGTTGATTTCCTGGCCAAGCCCTTTCGCCAGCAGGAAATGCTGGATGCCGTGGCGACGGCGATCGAACGCGATCGCAAGAGGCGCAAAGATAACGAGATCGTCTCGAAGGCGCGGGCTCTCTTCGAGAGCCTGACCCAGCGCGAGCGGGACGTCCTGGCTCTGGTCGCCGCCGGTCTCATGAACAAGCAGATAGCGGCAGAGATTGGCATCGCCGAAGTTACCGTGAAGATACACCGCGGACACATCATGAAAAAACTGGGTACCAGGTCGTTGGCCGATTTGGTCAGAATGACCGAAGTGCTCGGTATTCGTCGCGCGACGCGGTAGCAACGTACGACCGACGCTGTAGCAACGTACGACCTATGTATGATTTTCCGATCCCGAGTCGCCGCATACCATCCCTGGTGGCGGTCTGATACAATGCGTGTAGATTCAGCCGTGTGGGATAGAACCTCGTGTCCGAAGTCCCGGTGATTTCCGTTATCGACGATGATCCATCGGTTCGGGTTGCAACCGACAACCTCCTGAGGTCACTTGGATACAAGGTCGAGACATTCGCATCGGCCGAGGAGTTCCTGCAATCGGCCGGCTCGAGCGATGCGTCATGTGTGATTGCGGATGTCCGAATGCCGGCCATGGGCGGCGTCGAGCTGCAAGCGCGCTTGCTTACCCAGGGGAACCGCGTGCCGTTCATCTTCATCACGGCCTTCCCCGAAGAGACCATCCGCGCGCGGGCGCTGATGGCTGGAGCAGTGTGCTTCCTGACCAAGCCGTTCGACAGGCTGACTTTGATCAAATGCCTCGACGCCGCCCTGGACGGACGCGACGGCAAAGCCGGCGAATGACGCGTTTCTACAGCGCTTCCGGTCAATACGGACAATAGCGCAGGCGCCGGTGCGAGCTCGAAGAGAGGACGTCAGAGCTTGTCCGTGGTCGATCACGCTTCCGCGGGCTTGCGCAGAACTAATCCGGGCACGCGCCAAACCAAAGTATAGGCACCCCTTACCAACACGACATTCAAGTGGACCTCCGTATCATGGAGCAGCAGTTTTGATCAACATATTCTGGCGTTGGTAGCTGGAACCAGGAGTGGCCTGGAAATTGCGACTTACCGATTCGAACGTCACGGAGGTAGAAGGTCATGTTGACCGACGCGCTGCCAACGAAGCCGATGTCATCCCATGAGACGAGACGCCCGCACCTGCCACAAGCAATTGTGCCGCATCCGATCGAGCGACGCGTTCATCCGCCCGACCGAGACGGCCGCAATGCCCGGTACCACGCCCGTGTGCCGCTCGACGCAATCGACCCGGTGGTGAGGATCACGCCAGCCAATGCCGTAAAACGCCGCGCCGCGAGCTGTTCCGGCATGACGGCCGAAATCGTCCAGGCCACAGGGCACGTCAGGATCGAAGCCGGATTTCAGGCGCCAGTGCATCTGCTCGTCGTCAGCGAGCGCGGGATCCGCCAGCGTGGCGAGACGCAGATCGAGGGACTGCCGGCCTCGTCGCTTCGGGATTGCCGCCGCAAGCTCACATTCGTGCCAGCCGGTCATCGCTACGGCGATTGGCAGGAGCCGCGCGTTCTCTCGCGGATGACCTACATCACCATCGATCCGGCGCGGCTGCCGGTCAATCCGGAGCTCGGCTTTGCCGGGATGTCGCTTGCGCCCCGGCTGTTCTTCGAGGATGCGGCTATCTGGGACACGGCGCTCAAGCTGACCGCCCTGATCGAACGCAACGGATCGGACAATCGGCTCTATCTCGAGGCCCTCGGCATCATGCTGGCGCATGAGCTGGTACGCCTCGATGCCGGCACGCCTTGCGCGGGGCCGCTGGTTCGTGGCGGGCTTGCCGCCTGGCAGCAGCGGGTCGTCGCCGCCTACATTGATGAGCATTTCGCCGAGCCGATCTCGCTCGCCGCGCTGGCGCAGCTGGCTCGCCTGAGCCCGTACTACTTCTGCCGCGCCTTCAAGCAGTCCTTTGGCCTGACGCCGCACCGCTATCATACCGGACGGCGCATCGAGCGCGCCAAGGCATTGCTGGCCAAGCCGGCTCCCTCGGTGACGGATATCGGGTTCACGGTCGGCTTCAGCCAGACGAGCTCGTTCACCGCGGCGTTCCACAAGGCGACCGGACTGACGCCCACGGCCTACCATCGAAGTTTGATGTAGCTCGCTCGTAGCCCGCATGGAGCGCAGCGGAATGCGGGTGTGGCGTTGGAAGTGACGCACTGCTGCTCCCGGATTGCGCTGCGCTCCATCCCGGCTACGGCTGAGGTCGAGGGCCCGTTCGTGGCCCGCATGGAGCGCAGCGGAATGCGGGAACGGCTTCGACATGCGGCACCGCCGTCCTCGGATTTCGCTGCGCTCCATCCGGGCTGCACGGCGTTGCCGCAAGACCGCGACCAACGGCGCAACAATCGAGAAGCACTCGCTGCGCTCCGACAATAGATGAGCGCAGGGCGCGTCAGGACAACGGAGATGCACCATGCGACCTGCATTGATCGTCGCGATGCTGGCGACACTGTCCCTTTGCGGCACGGCGTTCGCCCAGGTCGGCGGCATGGGCAGCTCGACCCCCCGCATCGGCGCGACGTCGCCGCTCGGGATGACGCTGGGGATGGCGCCGGGCTCGCCGGTGCCGCCGGCCGGGATCCCCCTGGGCTCCATGGAGCTCGCCTCGCCTGGGCTCAGTCCGCCGCCCGCCGGAACACTCGGGATGA
>JBEKZK010000520.1:0-4298 GCA_049509935.1 Xanthobacteraceae bacterium
CGGCGAGGTGGATGACCGCCTCGGCACCCGACAGCAGCGGGCGCCAGTCCACGGTCCCGGCAAGATCCGGGATGATGGCGATCTCGGCGTCGGCCGGGACCCGCGTCCGCGACCGATCGCGCGCCGCGGCGCGCACCGGCCCGCGCCGCGCCAACGCCGGCACCAGGTGGCGACCGATGAACCCGGTCGAGCCGCTGACCAGCACGCAGCTCATGGGTTGTTCGCCTTCGCCACCAACCCTTCGACCTTGGCGCGGCCGAAACGATCGAACATCAGGCTCTGCCACCACGCCCGCGCCAGCCCCACGACCGCGAACGGAGGGGTGCGAACGCTCATCCATCCGAGCACCAGGACCGACGACAGCACCGGCACATGCGACAGTGTCCGCATGACCATCCGGTCGAACGAGGTCAGCTTCAGGATGTCGACGATCGCATCGCTGTTCGGACGTCCGCGTCGCCAGATCACCCACAGCCTCGCCATGCCGAACCGCATCCGCCGATCGAACACCGGTCCGTGCTCGTCGCGGATATCTTCCGGCAGGTTCTGTGCCATCCAGCCGGAAGCCGACTCGAGCAGGCGCGAGATCTCGGCGACCGACAGGGCGATCCGCCCGGAGAAGCTCTGGGGATATTTGGTGTAGGCGGCGAGCACGTCGGGGTCGAAGTAGAACCCGTAGCGAAACGCCAGCAGGCGATTGGCGAGGGTATCGCAGATCGAGCCGAGCCGCTCGTCGAAGTATCCGATCTCCGCCAGCCGCTCGCGACGGTAGATCATGCTCGGGCCCATGAACCAGAAATCGGTCTCGCGAATGGCACGCCGCACATCGGTCGGCGACAGGTACCCACGCGCCCGGCGCGGGTAAGCCACCGGTCGCAGTCCGATGATCCTGCTCTCGGCATCCAGCATCGCGACCCCGGAGCAGAAGAACGCGGCGTCGGGGTGGGCGTCGAGTGCCGCAACGGCACGCGCGAACAGGCCCGGAAGCACGAAGTCGTCGGACGCGGCGAACAGCAGATAATCGCCGGACGCGACCTCAAGACCGGCCCGGACCGACGCCGATATGCCGCGGTTGGTGGGGTTTCGAACGAGCCGGATCGACGGGTGGCGGCTCCGAAACGCCTCGATGATCTCGACGCTGTCGTCGGTCGACCCGTCGTCGACGACGATGATCTCGCCTGCCGGCGGGGTCTGCTCGAGGAGCGCCCGCAACGCACGCGCTATCAACGCACCGTGGTTGTAGTTCGGCAGGATCACCGATACCGACATGCTCTTCCCGACGCCACGTTCAAACATTGCGACCGTTCAAGAGATCCGTGGCCTCAAGATGGCGCAAGATGACCGCGCGGACCGCGGCAGTCATGAAAGTGGATGCAGGAATCAGGAGCGGGGGGAATTGCGCCGTGCCTGTCGCCGCAACCCTGGAGGTCATCGCAGCATTTCGCCGCGATCAGCGTGCTACACCGGCGTTTCCGCCAGCAGCTCCTTCGCCGGTTCCGGGTGCCCTCCCAGCAGGCGCCCCTTCCAGTTGTTCAACCGGTCGATGCGATTGTAGTAGGTGAACTCCGGCGACCTGCGAATGAGGAGCCCATCGCGAACCTCCTCGGCAAACTCGTACTGCGCCCAGCCGTTGCAGTTGCTGCAGAACGGAACTTTGTCCCACTGAGCGGTCTCGTGATAGTAGCGCACCTTGGCGAACGCTTCGCCATGCCACACCGCCCGCACCCCTTGCTCGAAGACATTTCCCACGTCGGTCTGCTTGAATCCGTCGAGACAGCACACCGTGACGGTTCCGTCGTTGTGGATCGGCAGCGTCTTGTACAGGGTCGGGCACGGCAGCCGGACGTCGGGAGCCTTCATGTCCGGGAACGTGCCGTTCTCGAACAGGAGATTGACTCGCACGCAGTCGACGATGCCGGACCATCGCTCGACGAACGCCTCCTCCTCGTGGCGGTTGGCATCCTGCAACGTCAGCGAGACGCTGACGCGCGGCAGCGCGCGATCCCCGCGCGCGGCCAGCATGCGAAACACCGCGGCCTCGATTTTCTCGAGCTTGTCGACACCGCGGATCTTCGTCAGCGTCTCGCGGGACACCGCGTCCAGGCTGAAGGAAATCGAATCGACTCCGATGTCCACCATGTATCGCGCCAGCGAATCGTCGAGCGTCAGCCCGTTGGTGTTCATCGCGATGGCGATGCCGCGGGCCTTCATGTCGGCGAGACGCTCGCGCAGATTGGGCGCGAGCAGCGGCTCTCCGTACATGTTCGGCTGCACCAGCGGCTGCACCGCCATGATCTCGTCGAGCACGCGCCGCGACGCCTCCAGGTCCATGACGCCCTTGACGGCATCGATGGCAGCATTGTCGTCCGACCCCCAGACCGGGCACATCGGGCAGCGCAGGTTGCATTTGGTGGCAAAGTCGAGCAGCACCCGTTCCGGCAGATCGCTGACCGGAAGCGGTTTCCAATCGAGGGCGGGATCGACCCACGGCGCCTGCGAATAGTCGTTCATGTCGCGGCCCCCATCTCAAACCCGCTTCGCCGATCCGACGGCCGGTGCTCGCGCGGCAGCGCGTACAGCACGGTCTCGATCACGCCCCCGTCGTGCTGACGCAGAAAGAGCTGGTACTTGCTGCTCAGCTCGCGAACCAGCAGCGCGATCCGCCAGAGGTCGTTGGGACGGTGGTAGGCGGAGATCGCGAGCTTCGGCAGGCACCGGGCGATCGTGCGCCGCGCGCCGTCGAGGGCGTCGATCTCGGCGCCCTCGATATTCATCTTGATGAACGTCACCCGGCCGTCGCCGACGACCTCGTCGATGGTGGTGACCGTCATGTCGATCTCGCCATCCTCGGCGAAGATGGCGCCGCGCGAACCATCGTCGTGAAACCGCAGTGTGCCGGTCCGGCTGTACAGACCGGCATTGATCGGTCGCACCCGCGGCTCGTCGACGAAGTTGCGCGTGAGAGCCGCGAATGTCCGCGGATCGGGCTCGAACGCATAGACCCGTTCGAAGCGTCCGCCGACACGCCCGATGAACAGCCGGATGGTATCACCGTCATATGACCCGCCGTCGACATAGGCCTCGTCGTCGGCAAACCGCATCAGGCCGGCGGGCGCGTACAGATCGTCGTCGACGACGGGCTCCAGCACGCGCGCGTCGAGCGTCTGGCGAAAGCCGAGCACGGCGTCCAGAACCTGTCGCGAGACATCGTCCGCGAGCTCATCCGCGAGCCACTGATAGCGATCGCGATGCTCGAACGTGTCTTCGAGCAGGTGATCGTAGAACATGTGCGGCGAAAACTTGTCCGGGGCGAGCACCTGCAGGACCGCGAAGGGCGCGGCGTCGTGGCGTCCCATGGCCTGCAGGTTGTGAATCGCGGCGAGGACGCGATGCGATGCGATGACGACCGGAAGCGCGTCGGCGCGGGCCGCCAGCGCCGCGGTCGGCAGCACCGAATGGCCGAGCAGGGACGTGCCTACCTTCCCGGGGTCGTCGTCGGCGATCGCCGCGACCTCGATCCCATGGTGCCGGCAGAGCGCTGCCAGGCGCCGGCCTTCGCCGGCGGCCCCCAGGATTGCGATCCGGCGCAACTTCGCCGGGTCGAAGGCCGGATGGTGCTCGAGGAGGCGGACGCGAAGCTGCTCCGGCGTTCGCGCGCCGGCGAGCTCGGCCAGCCATCGTCCGCACCCGCCCGGCAACGGGCCATCATTCACAGTCTCGGCGTATGTCACGATTGTCCTTGCGTCGTCGGGCCGATGCGTTGGCGTCAGACGATCGGCAGCAGGGATCAGAGCAAATCATGCCCGATTTATGACGGCATCAGGTGCATCTGATTGTCGCACGTCGTTTCCGCCGCCGATTTGCCACATGCTGCAAACATACATCGATCATGGACACAGCGCTGGAACGACCATTCTATTTCATTTGCGTCCTTTGGGGCGAGCGGTTCCGCGGATACTTCCTGGAATATTGCCTGCCGAGCCTGCTGTCTCCCGGCAACCTTCCGGCGTTGTCCACCCGATCGCCGAGCAAGCTGCTGATTGCAACCAGGCCGGAGGATCGAGCGGCGATCGAGGCGACCGCCGTTTTTCGTGCCGTGTCGCGTTGGGTCACGCCGGTCTTCATCGAGATTCCACCGTGTCCGCCGGAACGGTCGGGCTGTCAGCACATGGGAACAGGTCATCGACTGGCATGCGAGATGGCGTATCGGGACAGGGCCTATGGAGCTGTGCTCACGCCGGATTCGATGCTCTCCGACGGCAGCATCTCCCGTCTGCAGGCCCTCGCGCTGACCGGAG